>DOUV01000508.1 GCA_003520455.1 Chloroflexota bacterium
CTGCCGCGCGGGTCGGTCATTCCGGCACGCTCCTGGCGCTGGCCCGGGAGTCGCGGGCATCGCGTCCCCGGCTGGCGACGGCGCTACCAGCCGCTCCTTGTACCAGCCCGGCCTTGCAGGTGAAATGGGCGACAACTGCAAAAAAAGACGAGCGACGCCATTGTCGCCCGTCACAGAAGCAAAGCGCGCGGAGCGCCTTGTGCTTCTCAAGAATGGGGTGCCCGCAGCCTCAGTACGCCACAAACGAAGCCAGAAAAAGGTCGCAGCGCCAGGCTACAACGCCTTGAACTTCTCGAACGGCTGCTGACAATCGTTGCAGTAGTAGAGCGCCCGGCACAGGGTTGGCCCAAAGGGATTCTCTCTGCTGGTGTTCGCCGAGCCACAGAATGGACAGTGCACCGTCTCCAAGAGATCGAGCTCGATGAAGCCGCCGTGTCGGGCCGGCGGAGCCAACCCGATTGTCTTGAGCTTCTCGCGACCCGACTCAGTGATCCGGTCCGAGGTCCATGCCGGGTGCAAAGCGACACTCACAGTCACGTTCGGCACACCCAGCGCGGCGAGTTGCTCACAGATGTTCTCCCGCATCAGCTCGATCGCCGGGCAGCCCGCGAACGTGGGCGTCATCGTCACCACGACACCATCCTCTCCAACCTCGACCCCCTGAATGATCCCCATCTCGACGACCGAGACAACCGGGATCTCAGGATCTTTCACCTGTTCGAGCGTCTGCCAAACTTCCTCCGCCGTTATCACCTCATCACCCACCTTGAACAAGAGAGCCTTGTCTTGCGATTATGCCCCCCACGTGATCCACGATACGTAATCCTGGAAAAGCCGCTGCTCCCTCACCACGCATCTCGCCTCACCATGTCTCTGGCGGCGCGATCTCCTCGAGGAGCTGCATCGCACCCACCAGAGCCTCCAGATGCTCGCTGTGCTCGCCCCGCCGACCGCCCAGAACCGGCCGCGCAGTGGCCGGCACGGTCAGACCAGCATCCGCCAGAAAGGAGACGACCTCCGGCTGCCAGCGTTCCAACAGATCGGCCGACGCTGGCACAATTCCGGCTCTCACCAACTGCTCCTCACCCTCTGGTGGCTCGAAGAGCCCGAGCGCGTACGGATAAACCTGGTCGAGCGCCGTTTGCATCCGGCGCCGGCTCTCCTCCGTCGCCCGACCGAGTTTCGCGATCCAGGTCTGTCCATGAATGAGATGGTATTTCTCTTCAACCCGCAGTTTCCGTGCAACCTGGGCGCTCGGGGCGTAGGTAGACTGCGCCAGCGCTTCGAGCCGTACCTGCTCGGCGACGTCGTGCAGGTAGTGGCGGATGAGCGTGAATCCCCAGTCACCCCGGGGAAGCTCGCTCAACTGGGCGTTTCGGAAGGCCTGCCAGGGTCGCACGAAGACCATCCAATCCGGCGTCTGGCCCGTTAGCGGCTCGAGGAGCCCGTACCAGGTCCGCGCGTGCCCCATCTCATCCTGAGCGATGCTCGATAAGGCAATATCGGCCTCCAAGACAGGCGCCAACCCAGTCCACTCGGAGGCACGATGGCCCAGGAGCATCTCGTCGTCGGCGATGGCCGTGAGGAAAGCCACCAGTGCAGCGCGATCGGTTTCGGAAAGGTCACTCATTGCTGCTCTTCCCGAATCGCTCGCAAGAGCTCCGCGGTTCGGTAGCCGTAGGCCTCACGGTAGCTCTTGTCCGTAGCCGGCTGGAACACATCCTGGTCCTCGATTGGGGTCTCGGCGATGCACCGTTGCGGTGCAACCCAGATTTGCACCACCCGGCCCCGCCGGCCGAACTGTTCTTTGGCCAGCACGAGTGCCATCTGAGCGTCCGGGGCGTGGACCGCGCCGACGTGCTCATGCGCCTGGCCGCGCCGCTCCTGCACGAAGACCTCGTAGGGCTCCCATTCGGTATCCGCCGGTGGGGGCGTTTGGGTCTTCTCGATGGCTTCCTCAATCCGCTGATGGTAAGGGCTGAAATGCCAGCGTCCCTTGCTCATCGGTTCCCCTTAGGCCGCTGCCACGGCACGCGGCCTGGTCGCCTCGAGCGCCTCGCGGACCCAACGGCCCTCTTCGAAAGCCAGCCGCCGCACCGCCAGACGCTCCTCGCTCATCGGACCGTTGCCTTTGATGACGTTGAAGAACTCATTCCAGTCGGGCTCCGTGTAGATCCACTCACCCTGCTCCTCGGCGTAGCGAAGACTGGGATCGGGCACAGTCAAGCCCAGTTCCCAAATTTGTGGGACATACTTGGCGAGGAACTCTTGGCGCTGCTCGTCGTTGGTCTTGGGCTTGACCCCCCAGCGCTTGAGCTGCTCGGTGTGCACGCTGAGCTTGTCGGGCGGGCCAAAAAACATCATGATTGCTGGCCACCAACGGGTCAGGGCTTCCTGCACCATCTGCTTGTGCACCCCGCCCTGTGAGATCATCTTCACGATCATGTCCTGCCCATGCTTCATGTGGAAGCTTTCCTCGAAGCAGATCCGCTTGAGCGCCCGGCAGTAGGGACCGTAGGAACCGTTGGCCATGATGGTCTGGTTGATGATCGCCGCCGCGTCAATCAACCAGGCAATGATTGCGACATCAGCCCACGTCTCGGCCGGGTAGGCAAAGACGTTGCTCCATTTGCTCTTGCCGTTGAGCAGCTCCTCGATCATCTCCTCGCGGGGCTTGCCCAGGGTCTCCACCGCGCGGTAGAGGAGCTGGGCATGGCCCACCTCATCCTGCACCTTGGCGGTCAGAGCAAGTTTGCGCCGCAAGTTGGGCGCGTAGGGAATCCAGGTGCCCTCAGGGAGCGCGCCGATCAGCTCGGAGTTGGCGTGCTGCTGGATGAGGCGAATGAGCTGTCGGCGATACTCGTCGGGCATCCAGTCGCCCGGCTCAATCTTCTCGCCGCGGGCGATCCGCGCCTCGAACTCTGCCAGCTTCTGCTCGTAGAGCGGATCGGCCTGCGCTTGCTCGGCACTCATGAGGGCACCTCCTCAGACAAGGCCTCTGGGACCAGAAGCCCGTTTAACAAAAGCGACAGAAAAGTATCGGCGATTTCGGCCGGTGAAAGCGGCCCGTCTGGATCGTACCAGGTGGAGAGCCAGTTGACGATCGAAAGCACGGCCAGCGTCGCGAACGTGGGATCAATCTGCGGACGGAAGACCCCCGCGGCGACACCTTCCGACACGATGGCTCGCATGGCGTGCTCATACAGCCGGCGCCGCGCCAGGAACTGCTCGCGCCGGGGCCTCGTCAAAAACTTCCACTCGTGGAAATAGACTGTCGCTGCCTCCAGGTTCGACGCGACGACTCCAACGTGGGCGTGAACCGCAGCGCGGAGCTTCTCGGCCGGCGAGAGGTCGCTCCAGGCAATCGGCTCGATCACCCCCAGAAACTGGTCCGCCGCGCGCTCCAGGATTGTCCAGAGCAGTTCTTCCTTGGTTGTGATGTGCGAATAGAGACTGCCGCCTTGGAGATCAAGCTGGCGGGCGATGTCGCGGACGCTGGCACCGTTGTAGCCCCGCCAGGCAAAGAGTTGCGTGGCAGTCTCATAAATCTGCTCCTTGCGGTCTACGGCCATCTTCTCAGCTCGATCACTTACGAACGCTCGTTAGTCTCTGCCAAAAGTATAGCAAGGAGGGTGCCAATGTCAACTACTGATCCTGCCACGGGGTGCTCAACCAGGCTCACCTGCGCCGCCAGGCGCAGGAACCAAGGACAGAAAGTAGCCTGACAGCTCCTCCAACGCTCAGGCGGTGCAGCGGGCGCTGCCAATGCATTCCTGCCACCTTTTCATCGGATCACGGCGTCACTGAAATTGCCAGTGGTCCGGCGCTGCTTGCGGCCCAGTAGGCCGGGCCTGGATAGCCGAGGTGAACCTCGTAGCTGACAGACGCCGTGAGCGTGGCCTGTCCCGGCCCAACCGCGCGCAGAACAAACTCTGCCGCGTCTGACCCTCCTGGACCAATCCCGAGGGAGTGCGTCACCGGGGCGGGCTCGTTCGGGTCGAAGACCGGCTCCGGCTGGTCGGATTCAATCATCAGCCGATACTGAGGCAGACCGAGAGGTGCGCATCCGTGGTTCATCAGCCTGGCCGCCACCGTGACGACGTCACCGACCGTGCGGGTCGGGGCGCTGGCCTCGAGCATCATCAAGGCGGTGTGGGTCTCGCATGGCGGAGCCACCTGGCGGGCGACGGGAAAGAAGACGAGCGCGGGCGGGGGGGTGGTCACGGCATTGGAGGATACGAGGCTTTGGTCAAAACCGGGTGGGGCCGCGAAGTGAGCCGCGGCGAGGCCGGAAGTCGGGCCGCCGGTGGATTGAGCAAAGACGAGGATCCCGGCTACCAGCAAGGACACGAACAGCGTGAGTGCGAAAAGTCGTTTTGCTACCGACATCTTTCCCCTCTCCGCCACGGCTGTCGCAACCTCTAGCGTCGCTCCATGACGATCTCATCGAGCACGGCACTGATCCGACCATCTGTTTGAGCTGAGAGTTCCACCTCGTGCCGTCAAGCAAGGCAGAGCGCGAGGTCGCATCCGGCCCGGATGGCCTCGTCGAGCGCTGTCAGGGCCTCCTCGACCAACGGGCGGTAAGCCTCACGTTCCGGACCGCGCAAGGTCCGCTCAGCCGCGACAAAGGCCGCTCGCACGCGAGGAAGTTCGTCGCGCCGAAAATACCCCCCGGCTCGCCTCCCCGCTCCAAAGACGGGCAGGTCCTCGCGCCATCCACGGCCGAGTCCCCACGTCAGTACCGCCCGCGTCTCCCAGGGCGAGAGCCGGCCACGCTCAGACAGTACCTCGGCCAACTCCTCGTAGGCGCCGCTGAAAAAATCCACGTCGGTCAACGGTTCCCCACTCAGGCACTCGCCGATGAAGACCGCCAGGGTCTCATCGAGCAGGTTCTGCGCCTCGGGATCGAGGGGCTGGCCGGCCAATGCCCGCTCGACGAGCGGGCGTAGCTCAGCACCTTCGATACCCACCTCCTCATCACACTGGGCCAGCCGGCGAACGAGTTCATCGGCATCACCGGCCTCCCACAGCGCATCGAGCGGGCGAACATCTACAGAATACGCATAGGTTCGAGCAGGCACAAGCGTCCTCCTCACAGTGCTGAACTGCCCATGTTGCCCGGCGAGTTGACCCAGTTCGAACAGCACCCGGACTT
>DOUV01000555.1 GCA_003520455.1 Chloroflexota bacterium
AGGGGGGGCCGGCTTGGGTGGTGCAACGGGCGCTGCAACCGAGACCGGTGACGGCGCGGGTGCCTCCGCCTGCTCTCGACGGCGTTCCAGGTAGGCCTCGACGTCCTTCTTGGTCACACGCCCATCCCGGCCGGTGCCCTCGATTTGGTTGATGTCGAGCCCGTGTTCGGCCAGCATCCGCGCGACCACGGGCGTCACGCGTGCTGGCGCGGCGCTTTCCGGTGAGGCAACGGCTGCCGGGACCTCGGCCGGTGGACGGGCCGGCTCTTCGGCCGGTGTGGCACCGAGTTGTGGCGCCTTCTCGGCAGCCTCCTGAACTTTGGCTACGGCCTCTTCCGTGGCGGCCTCCTCGGCCGTTGGCGGTTGTTCGCCCGCCTCGCCAATGTACGCGAGCACCGTGCCGACGCCTACCGTCTCCCCCTCCGGCACCTCGACGGAGAGGAGCGTGCCGGAGTCGGTCGCCGTCACTTCGGTGTCAACTTTGTCGGAGACGACTTCCAGCAGCGGCTCGTACTTCTCGACCTGGTCGCCAGGTGCTTTAAGCCACTTGCCGACCGTGCCTTCAGTGACGCTCTCCCCGAGTTGGGGCATCTTGACAGGAATCGCCATGGTTCTCCTCGAAATATTGGGTTGAACTTGAAGATTCAGAGATGCGAGACGTTGAGACGAAAGCAGAATCCCGGTCGCTCGTCTCCTCTCAGAATTCCGCCAGATCGCGGATGGCGGCTTCGATCTTGTCGGCGTTGGGCAGGAACCACTCCTCTTGCGTCGTGTTGTATGGCATAGCGGGTACGTCGGGTCCGGTGAGGCGCTTGACCGGGGCATCCAGCCACATGAAGGCTTCATCGGCGATGATGGCGGCGATCTCGGCGCCATAGCCCATGAAGCGGTTGTCCTCGTGAACGATCAAGACCTTGCCGGTCTTCTTGACTGAATTCAGGATCGTCTCTCTATCGAGCGGCAACAACGTCCGCGGATCCACCACCTCGACCGAGATATCCTCTTTGGCCAGCCGCTGGGCGGCCTCGAGCACGTACTGCAGCATCATGCCGTAGGCGACGACCGTCAGGTCCTCGCCCTCACGCACCACCCTGGCTTGTCCGATCGGCACGGTGTAGAGCTCGTCGGGCAGCTCGCCCTTGACGAGGCGGTAGGTCCGTTTATGCTCCAGGAAAAGCACCGGGTCGGGATCAAGGATCGAGGCCCACAGCAGGCCGGCCGTATCGTAGGCCGTGCTGGGCGCGACGACCTTGAGTCCAGGAACATGGGAGAAAAAGGCCTCGATGGACTGCGAGTGGTAGAGGCCACCGTGGATCCCGCCGCCGTAAGGGGCCCGAATGACCATCGGGACCTCCCAGGCCCCGTTGGAGCGGTAGCGAATTTTGGCGGCTTCGTTGACGATCTGATCGAAGGCGGGGTGGATGAAATCGGCGAACTGGATTTCAGCCACCGGCAGGAGCCCGTTCAGGGCCATGCCGATGGCGACGCCGACGATCGAGAGTTCCGCCAGGGGCGTATCAATCACGCGCTCCTCGCCAAACTGGTTGAGGAAACCGGCCGTGGCCCGGAACACGCCGCCTTTGGCCCCAACGTCCTCTCCCAAGACGACGACGCGCTCGTCCTGCTCCATTGCTTTCCACAGGGTATCGTGTACAGCGTCGAGTATCGATTTGACGGGCATGGATCTCTCCGAAAGATGAACGCCGAAGGATGAACGATAGGCGCCGAACGCGAGGACAGGCGTGCGCGTTCGTCAGTTACCGTTCCCCGTTCGATAGACGTGTTTGGTGGCGTTGGCTGCGCTGGGCTCCGGCTGCTTTTCGGCCCAGTCGGTCGCTTCATTGAGCGTTCGCATCACACGTCCTTCAATGGCCTGTAGCTCCTCCTCGCTGGCCAGATCACGTTCCAGAATGTAGCGATGCAACCGATTGATGGGGTCTTGTTCGGTTCGGTAGAGCTTGACCTCATCGCGGGAGCGGTAGAGCCGGTCGTCGTCATCGGAGGAATGCGGGACGATGCGGTAGGTCTTCGCCTCGATCAGCGTGGGACCGCCTCTGCTACGGGCGCGCTCAACGGCCTCTTTCATCACCTGGTAGACGGCCAGGACGTCCTGCCCGTCCACCACCACGCCGGGCATGCCATAGCCGGCGGCGCGGTCGGCCACATTCTCGATGGCCATCTGTTTTTCCTGGCGGACGGAGATCGCGTAGCGATTGTTCTCGCAGATAAAAATGACGGGGAGCTTCCAGATCGCAGCGAAATTCAAACCTTCGTGAAAGTCACCTTTACTGGAGCCCCCCTCTCCGAACGAAGTGTAGGTGACTGCATCGTCACCACGGAGCTTGCTGGCGTAGGCAATCCCGACCGCCTGGGGAATCTGGGTCGCCACGGGGCTGGAGCCGGTCACGATGTTGAGCGGGCGGTATGACCAGTGGCTGGGCATCTGGCGACCACCGGACGCAGGGTCGTTGGCCCGGGCAAAACTACCGAGGAGGATCTCGCGCGGCGTCACACCGACTGTGAGGAGCACACCCGTATCGCGATAGTACGGATGGAGAAAGTCCTTCCCGGGGACCAGGGCGTACGCGGTGCCGACCTGGGTGGCTTCCTGGCCACGGCAACTGATGTGGAAATGAGCCTTGCCCTGACGTTGCAGGGTTTCCTGCCGCTCATCCAGGCGACGAGCCGTGAGCATCAGCTCGTAGAGCTGGAGAACCTGTTCTTTCGACAGTCCCAGCTCCCGGTAGTCAACCGGCGAGCTGACGGCCGGCTCGGCGATTGTCGCGGTCGCTGTATCGGTCATCCAAACCTCCTCGTTGGGTAAGTGGCGACTCGCCATTGAGCCGCCCGGGTCGGTCTGGATGAAGACCGGCCCATTGCTTTGTATTGTACCGAATCGATATCGGGGCGGCAAGCGCTGCAGGTCATGTGACCGGCACCCGGCGAACCGGTTGGTCGCTGTCGAAGCACCTACAACGACAGGGCAGGCAAACTGCGTGCCACCAACGGCGACTTCTCTCTCCGGCGAGACCCGCCGGCCACGACCCAGACGCGGCCCGCCAGGCCATCGTGCCCTGTCGTCATCGCGCCTCACGTTTGGCGATACAATCCGGCCGGTGCCAGAGCAGGTGATCGAGGGCAAAGCCCACAGGAAACACGATGAGATGGGCGGTATCGGCGAAAGGCTCTGGGTTCAGGGCCAACTTGCCCGCCAGGTACGCGAGCAACCCAAAGAACGCCCACGGACGATACCGCCGGGGCAGCTGATTCACCCACCCACCGACACAGCCCATCCCGCCGACCGACGGTCCCACGTCGGTCAGGAGCATCAGACTGTGACCCTGGGGCGTAGTGGTCGAGGAGAGCCACACGGCAATGAGCGCTGCTGCCAGTGTCCATACTCCAATGTTCGTGGACCAGTAGAGGAGCAGGGCCCGCCGGGTCCCCGCCACCCACTCGTAGATGCCAACGGAGTAGCCGACAAACAGGAGAATGCCGAGGAACATGCGCAGGTTGCGCACGAAGAAGGGGGCCGTGACGAGAGTGTACAGGCGGCCGTCCCGGAGGTTCTGCGGCCCAAATCCCCAACGCAACTCGACCGCCAGACGCAGATCGCCCAAAACCACGTTGTGCGTCAGGGCGACCACGATGATGGCGAGTTCCATGAAGAGGGTAAAGGGCAGCCGACGGACGAAAGCCATCAAGTTTGATTCAGGAGCAACGTGTTCAGGGATTGCCCGAGCACCGCCTTTTTGCTCCCTGCTCCCTGCTGGATGGCGTATCGCTCTTGCTGTAAAAGTGGCGCGTACGCGCCACTTTTACAGCAATATGAACACCTTATCCCCTGCTGAAAGTGTTGCCCGGGAGAGAACATGCCTTAGAGTGTGAGGCGCAGCGGATTTTCGAGCAGGCTCTTGAGCTCGACCATGAACTCGGCCGCCTCTGCACCGTCGGTGACGCGATGATCGGCGGAGATCGTCGCGCGCATGACCTGGCCGATGACGATCTGCTCGTCGCGCACCACCGGCTGCTTCTGGGCTGCGCCCACTGCCAGGATCGCGGCCTCGGGCGGGGTGATGATGGCGATGAAATCCTCGACGCCGTACATGCCCAGGTTGCTGACGGTGAACGTGCTCCCGCCGATATCCTCGGGATGGAGCTTGCCCTCGCGTGCCCGGCCGGCCTTGGCCCGCGTCTCCTGGCTGATCTGGCTGAGGGTCTTCTGGTCGGCGTTGCGCACCACGACCGTGAGCAGCCCCGTCTCGAGCGCCACGGCCACACCGATGTTGATATCGCCGTGGCGAATGACCTTGTCGCCGGCGAAGCTGGCATTGAGGTTCGGGTACTTCCGGAGCGCCAGCGCGGCGGCCTTCACAATCAGATCGTTGACGCTGAGCTTGAGCCCCTCGTCGGCCAGCACGGCATTCATGCGCTCGCGCTCGGCCAGCGCCTGGTCCATATCAATCGCCATAGTGACGTAGAAGTGTGGGACTGAGGTTTTGCTGGCGGTCATCACCTCGGCGATCCGGCGGCGCATCCGGGTGAGTTCGACCTCCTCGGCCGCCCCGACTGGCTGGACCGCTCCTGTTGGGACAGGGCGCGGAGCTGGTGCCGCCGGAGCCGGCGCGGG
>DOUV01000227.1 GCA_003520455.1 Chloroflexota bacterium
GGCCGATCTCGACGGCGCGGCGCGCACCCACGTCGCCGCGCCGGATGAGTTTGCCCAGTTAGACTACGCGACCCGCCTCGAGGCACTCCACATTGTCCTCACCGATGGCTGGCGCCGTCTCTTCGTGGCTGAGAATCCCAATGGTCAGATCGTTGCGGCCGCGCAGACCACTGCTGAGGCCCAGACCCTGGCAGTGATTGGCGGCATCGTCACCGACCCCGCCTACCGGGGCCAGGGGTACGGCAAGGCGTGCACCGCCGCGCTCTGCGCCGAGCTCCTCGCCGAAGGCAAGGCCCCTTATCTGTTCTACAACAAGGCCAACGTCCCGGCCGCCCACGTCTACGCCGCCGTCGGCTTCGAGGTGATCGACGAGTGGATTCTGGCCGAACTCCGGCTGTAGGTGGGGTGCTTGCGCAATGTCTTTTTCTGTCATCACGTTTCACGACGAGAGATAGGGGATGAGAGGTTGGAGATGGAGGTTCGCTGCAGAGGCCAGGCGCGAGAACTAGCGTTCATCTCTCACCTCCAATTGCCAGTTCGCAGGAGCGAGAGATGATCATCTACCCCGCGATCGACCTCCGCCGCGGTCGCTGTGTTCGCCTCCACCAGGGCGACCCCGCGGCCGAGACGGTGTACAGCGACGATCCGATTGCCACAGCGGAGCGTTGGGTGGCGGAGGGAGCCGAGTGGCTCCACGTCGTCAACCTCGACGGGGCCTTCGAAGAGGCCAGCGACAACCCTCGCGCCGTCCGGGCAATCGCCCTGGCGGTGACGGTGCCTGTTCAGTTCGGCGGCGGGCTGCGCACCCTCGACGAGATCGGCGCGGCCCTGGACTGGGGCGTCGCCCGGGTCGTCCTGGGCACAGTCGCGGTGCGTGAGCCCGAGATGGTCGCACAGGCCGTCCGCCGCTTCGGCGGCGAGCGAATCGCTGTCGGCATCGATGCGCGAGACGGCAAGGTCGCGATCCGCGGCTGGCAGGAGCAGAGCACGTTGACGGCTCTTGAGTTGGCCGAGCGGGTCAAGGCGGCCGGTGTCGAGCGGATCGTCTATACTGACATCAGCCGCGACGGCACCCTCGCCGGACCTAACGTCGCCCGGACCGGCGAACTGGCCCAGCAGAGCCACCTGCGCGTCATCGCCAGCGGCGGCGTTGGCTCGCTCGACGATCTGCGCCAGCTCCGCTGGATCGAGCCCTACGGTGTGGAGGGCGTTATCGTAGGCCAGGCCCTCTACACCGGGACCATCCGCCTCCCTGCAGCCCGCCGACTCCTGGAGAGCGAGATTCCACTCTTCAACGATGAGTTGCGTGATGGGTGAGTTGGGCGAGGCATTGGCGTGCGGGTTTCGCGGCGGCGCGTCCGCGGATCACGTTTTCCCATTTCGCTCCGACTCCCGATACAATATGCCATGATCGAGAATCCATACCCCGAGCCACAGACAGTGGCAATCGATCGCCTGCGAGTCGCCGTCACCGCGATCATCACCGATCGCGAGGGCCGTATCCTCCTTCAGCAGCGGAGCGACAATGGCTACTGGGGGCTGCCGGGTGGCGGTGTGGAGCCCGGCGAGAGCGTCACGGCTGCCATTCAGCGCGAGGTGTGGGAAGAGACGGGCTACACCGTCGAGGTGGGCCGGCTGATTGGCGTCTACAGCGATCCGGCCATCCGCCAGGTGGTCCGCTACCCCGACGGCAACGTGATCCACTACGTCACCTGCGCGTTCGTGTGCCGCCTCACCGGCGGCGAGCCCACCCTCAGCGACGAGACAGTCGCGCTTGCCTGGCACCCCCCGGAGGAGTTGCCAGAACCCTTCGTGCCCTCCCACCGCATTCGCCTCCACGATGCGCGCGCGCATCGTGAGGCTGCGTTCGTCCGCTAACTTCGTCTCTTCTCCATCCCAAGATGAGAAGAGGAGGGAGGCGGAATGAGCAAGGGGACACTTCCACCCGCCAATGACGTGGGATTCTCGCTTCACTGCGGACTGCGTTAGCTGCGAAGACTTTTCTGATCGAGGAACCATGCTTGCCAAACGTATCATTCCTTGCCTGGATGTGAAAGATGGCCGGGTGGTCAAAGGCATCAACTTCGTGAACCTGCGCGACGCGGGCGACCCCGTCGAGCAAGCGATTGTCTACGACCGCGAGCGCGCCGATGAGCTGGTGTTCCTCGACATCTCTGCAACCAACGAGGGGCGCGAAATCATGCGCGAGGTTGTGCGCCACGTGGCCGATGCCGTCTTCATTCCCTTCACTGTCGGCGGCGGTATCCGCACCACCGAGGACATGCGCAACCTCCTGGCCGCAGGCGCCGACAAGATCAGCGTCAACAGCGCCGCCGTCCGCGATCCAGCCTTGATCAGTCGTGGCGCCGAGCGCTTCGGCTCCCAGTGCGTCGTCGTCGCCATCGACGCCCGCCGACGCCCGGAGGGGTGGTGGGAGGTTGTAGTGAACGGTGGGCGCATCCCCACGGGCCTCGACGCGGTGGAGTGGGCCCGGCGGGCGGAGGCCTTCGGGGCGGGCGAAGTCCTGTTAACCAGCATGGACGCCGACGGCACCGCCGAGGGCTACGACATTCCCCTCACGCGCGCCATCAGCCAGGCCGTCTCGATCCCGGTGATTGCGAGTGGTGGCGCCGGCCGCAAGGAAGATTTCCTGGCCGCCCTCACCGAAGGGAGGGCCGACGCGGCGCTGGCGGCCACGCTCTTCCACTATAAACAGTTGACCGTCGGCGAGGTCAAAGCTTTCTTGCGCATGCACGGCCTGCCCGTACGACCGTAACGACATCGTGGCCATCCCCAAACAGGAGACGCTGGAATGGATGAACCATCGCTCGACGACCCGCTGGCGCCGGTAGAGGTTGAGATTCGTGCCCTGATTGTGGGGTGGCGCCAGACCCTCGGCGGCCCACCCAAAAATGACCTCACCCAGGCCCTGATCGCGACCTACAACACTCTGGACCGGCGCGAGGCCCAGATCGCTCAACTCCAACCCAACGTCCAGTACGCTGCGCCGCTGCGCGAGACGCTCGAGGGCCTGCTGGTGGAGCGTGACCGGCTTCGCACTCGCCTCGCTGATCTCTACACACGCTGGCGCGCGGTGTACGGAGCCTGACCGATGCCCCCCTGCCCTCCCGACCGGACCACCTGGACGGCGCTCAGCCTGTTCGAGCGGATCCATCTTGTCGTCGCCTGCGTGCCTCCGGGCAATGTCGCGACCTACGGCCAGATCGCGATCATCGCCTGCGGCACGATCCGCGGCGCCCGAACTGTAGGCTGGTCGCTCCACGGTCTGACCGATGCCCAGGCTGAGGTCATTCCCTGGTGGCGCATCATCAACGCTCAGGGACGTATCAGCACCTCCTGTCGCGAGCACTCCGCCGAACTCCAACGCCAACTGCTCGAGGCCGAGGGCATCGTGTTCGACGCCAACGGGCGCACCTCTCTCGCCGACTACGCCTGGCCGGTGGCGAGTGAGGCTATGTTCTTTGCCCAACTCAGTAGCACGTAGCAAATCGCTTCCGGCGACAGCCTCCCACGGGGTACCCATGACTCAGCACTCAGAACTCGATCCTCAGCAGTCGGCACCCGCCGATCCCGCCGCCCTGATCCACTGGGACGAGCGTGGTCTGGTCCCGGCGATCGTCCAGGATCACGCCACGGGCCAGGTGCTGATGCTGGCCTACATGAACGCCGAGGCCCTCCGCACCACCCTGACCACCGGCGAGGCCCATTTCTGGAGTCGCAGCCGCCGGGCGCTCTGGCACAAAGGCGCCACCAGCGGCAACGTCCAGCGTGTCCAGGAAGTGCGCTACGACTGCGACGCCGATACCCTCCTCTTGCTGGTCGTGCCGTCGGGGCCCGCCTGCCATACCGGCCAGACCACTTGCTTCTTCCGCACGCTCGCTCAGAAGGCAGACGAGGTGGCTTGAGACGCTGACAAGGGGCTCTCCATGTCGATCATTTCACCGGATTGGCCCGTCCTCCAACCGGACTGTAATGCCCCCCACGCCATGCGGGGCGTAGGCCTGGTCCGGAATTTGCTCCGCCATCGATGGAACACCGTCACCCGGCGACCGCCGGCTCGGACCTGCGAAACCCGGGTGTGAGAACGGTCTGCTCTGGCGGACCGAAGAGGTTCGCTGGTGCAACGTGCCGAGACGGACGGGTCGCCACCCTGCCGGTTGGCAGATGGAAAGGAAAACGAAGGATGGCCAGCGAGAAGCAACGGCCCTACGATGCGTCTGACCTCAAAGAGTTGATGGACAACGCGGGCGAATGGGCCAAAAATTGGGGCGATGTTTTGCAATACCTTCGTGGCCCGGCCCAATACGACGCGGACTTTGCAAAGGATGAAGTGCCGGCTCTGATGAAGGATGTTGAGAACTTGAAACAACGCAGGGTCAAGTTCACGACCGACTATCGCAAGATGTGGAAGGAGATTAGCGGTGAGGAAGGGAAGAACCTCCCGCCGCCGGAGGACGTGAAAAAGAGCGCCACCAATCCCGTCGAGCTCGAGGACAAGTACCTGAAAGGGCTCAAGTTTCCTGCCTCCACATCCGACGTCATCGCGAACGCGAAGAGCCACAACGCGCCCGAACGTGTTATGGATGTTCTGAAACGTATCGACGACGAGCAATACCAGAACATGGGACGCCTGCTGGAGTCGGTCGGCGATGAAACCCGGGACCACGACTGAAACCCTGCCGGCACAAGAGGGGCGGCCCATAGGGTCGCCCTTTTCGTTCATGACGTCCACTCTCGCAAGCGGCAAGCCCGCGACCAGCGGCCACGGGCGCTGTTATCTGGCGATGCTAGCGCGAGTAGAACTCGACGATCAATTGCTCGTTAATATCCTGATCGATCTCCTCCCGGTTCGGCTCGCGGACCACCCGCCCGGTACCATCCTGGCGCTCCAGCCAGCCAGGCACCAGGGGTGGATTCTCGAGCAGTTCCTGGATGTCCGGGATCTCCCGCGCGCTCTCTTTCAACTCGATTACCTGTCCCGGCTCGACCAGATACGATGGGATGTCCACACGCTGCCCGTCCACCCACACATGGCGATGGTTGACGAGTTGGCGCGCCTGAGGGCGACTGCGGGCAAAGCCCAGCCGGTAGACGACGTTATCCAGGCGGCGCTCGAGCAGTTTCAGCAGTTCCTCACCGGTCAACCCGCGGGCGTGCTGCGCCATCGCGAAGAAGCGCCGGAACTGTCCCTCGCGCATCCCGTACATCCGCTTGACCTTCTGCTTCTCGCGAAGCTGCCGGCCATACTCGGAGAGCCGGCGCCGCATCTTGCCGCCATGCATCCCAGGTGGCTGATTCAGCCGGCGCTCCAGGCTTGCCCCGCCGGTGCCAAACAGATCTTTCCCCTCGCGCCTGGATAACTTGTGCTTCGGTCCTCGATCGCGTCCCATCGCTTCTCACTCCTCCGCTTGCGTACCACTGGCTATCCAGCAAGATGGGTACCAGAACAGGGCAGGCGAGGGTCGTATCCACCGGTCCGCGGAACCGCACAACACTCTCACCCGATCACTCTGGATCTACTCAGCCGCTCCGCGCGCCTGCAAGAAGATCACGAACTCGCGCGCCATCTTTTGACGCTCCGGCGAGAGCGACTCGATCAGACTGAGGAGGGTCTCGCCCTCGCTCGGCTTTTTAGGCCGGAAGATGCGTGATTCCAGGGACGCGGCCTCCTCAATGATGTCCAGCGCGGTGGTCCGAAACTGGGTCGCGAGCTTCTCGAGTTCCTCGATGGTTGGGCTGGTCTTGTTGCCCTCGATCGCGCTGATGTAGCTCCCCGAGCGGCCGATGCGGTTTCCCAGCTCCTCCTGGGTGTAGCGGAACACTTTGCGCTTGCGCCGCAGAATCTCACAGACATTCTCGTTGAGTGTGGCCATCGTCTCCTCCTGAATCCGGCAGAGGCGCAAGTGTAACACGGCCTCGAGAGCCGGCCAAGCGGAGGACACGATGGATGAGGTTTGAGCATCTGTTCGGGTACGGGTGGCTGTAGCCGCCATACCCAAACAAATAACCGCCATTCACTGGGCTTGCCAACTGACCCAGCCCGGTTACAATCCCACCAGCCCGGGAGAGGAGCACACGCGTGGCGCACGAGATTTTTGACTGGCTTGAAGCAATCATTGCCCGGCGCAAGGCCGAGCGGCCCGAAGGATCCTACACCACCTACCTGTTCGCGGCTGGCCAGGACAAAATCCTCAAGAAAGTGGGCGAGGAAGTGGCAGAAACCATTGTGGCCAGCAAGAACGGCGCCCGTACGGAGATCATCGCCGAGAGTGCCGACTTGCTCTACCATCTTT
>DOUV01000335.1:0-4770 GCA_003520455.1 Chloroflexota bacterium
AAAAGCGGTCGCGCGGCATCTCGACCAGCCGCTCGATCGCACGCCGCCGGTTGCGCGCCCGGTCACCGGCCTCCACGCGACCGTCCTTGATCAGAATCACGGGCTGGACGCGGAGGATACTCCCCAAGAAGGCCCGCGCCCCACCGATTCGCCCCCCGCGCTTCAAGTACTCAAGGGTCTCCAGCGTAAAGATCAGCAGCGTCTCATCGACCATGGGGCCCAGCATCTCGGTGATCTCGGCGCGCGAGTGGCCGGCTATTGCGGCGCGGGCGGCGGCAGCCACCATCAGCGCTTCCCCGGCGGAGACGGATCTCGAGTCGACGATCGTGATCGGAGCGTGTTCGCCAAGAGCGACGGCTGCCTGGACGGCTGAGTTGTAGGTACCGCTGAGCTCGGAAGAGAGGGTCACCGCAACAACCTCATCGCCGGCCGCGAGAACCCTGCTGAAGACCGCTTCGAAGTCGGCCGGCGACGGCTGAGAGGTGGTGGGGACTGGCGAGGCCTGGGGCAATAGATTGTAGAACTGCTCAGTGCCCAGTTCGATCCCCTCGCGATAGCCGGTCCCACCGATGTTGACGATGAGCGGCACAATCTGAACGTTGTACTCGCGCGCCACCGAGGGGGGAAGATTGGCGGCGCTATCAGTCACGACTCGAATCACAATGCTCCTCCTTCAGCGATGCCCCAAAAACCCCAAGAATTGTACCAATAAAAACCCCGGCCGCTCGCCGGGGTTACGGGCAAGTCAACTGCGTCTGTTGCGAATCAGGAAGCAGCCCGCGGCGTCTTCTGTTCGGCGGCCGCCAACGCTTCCTGCAAAAAGTCGGAGAGCGCCGCCACATGATCCTCACCGAGGTCGGCGAGCATTGCCTGGTAGCGACGGATCGAACTCTGCCAGCGCTCCAGCGTGCCAAGTTCAGGGCGGTTGCTGAGCACTGACCCAAGCCCCAAACCCGCGAGGGTTCCGAGACCGATCTCACCGGCTGGGATCAACGCCCGCAGCCGGGAGACACGGCCACCCACGGTCACGCTGGCCCGGACCCGTTGGAGGTGGGCCAGGAGTGCTCCGATCATCTCCGCGCAGTAGAGGAGCGGTGATTCCGTCTCGACGCGCACGGCGCGGTTCAACAACTCTGTCACCAGGGTCTCCCCGGGGTCGCCGGTGCGCAGCTGTTCAAGGATCTGAACCTTGGTCGCCTCCCATTGGGCGTTGTCCGGGCTGACAGCCCCGCGACCGCCGAGGAGCCGCAACGCCGCGCGCGCCTTCGACGTCGGTACGAAGACGATACTCGTGCGGCCGGGACCGGCTTTATCGCCCTGGCGCTGGTACTCGGAGCGAACGAAGCCCTTCCGCTCCAACAGCTTCAACATATCGTAGGCAGAGTACCGATTTACACCCAGCCGTTCCGCCACCTGGGTGTAGTGGACGGGCTGCTGGACCTCGTGGTATAGATCCAGCAACTTTACGAGGACGTGCCCCTGCCGTGCCGTCAAGCTCATGAGAATCCTCCCTACTTACGCCTATTCTACGGACTGCGGCGCGCGTGGTCAACCGGGACGGGTGCGCCGGCCTCAGCACGCCGGCGAAAGTCGGACATGGTGACTACTGCCCCGTTCACGCGTGCCTCTTCGGCCGCGAACGCGAGCAGGTGGCTCTCCAGGGCCTCGCGGGCGGAGGTGAGTGGCGGCATCTCGCCGCGTACGGCGCCCAGGAAGGAGCGCACCACGCCGAAGTCGCCCCCGCCGTGCCCGCTCTCCGCCGGAGGAATCACCAGTTCCTCGCGACGGCCGGTCAGATGATCGTGAACCTCGATCCGACCACCCGCGTAGGTGAACTTGCCGCGCAGCGTGGCGCGCGTGCCGTCGTAGCGCATGGTGCGCGACTCTTCGTGGGAGTGGCCGTGCATAAAAAGCACCGCCGTGGTCCCACCTTCGAATTCCATGTTCACGGTCTGGTGATCCACCACGTCGTTGTCGCAGAAGTAGACACAGCGACCGAAGGGCCCGGTCGCCAATGAGTGTCGGCGGGCCTCGAGGCTCAGGTCCTCGCTGATGACGGAGACCGGCCAGCCGGTGCGACCGGTGTCAAGATAGAGGCGCCGGGCGTCGAAGGGGCACTGATCGCCCGCAGGGCAGCCGTCGGTGCAGCGGGCGGTGGCGCCGGGTGGCGCATTCTTGGGCCGGAAGTGGATGAGCGAGCCGAAGGAGTGGAGCCGGTTGACCTTGCGCCCCAGGTTCCAGAAGAGAATGTCCAGGTCGTGGCAACACTTGGCCAGGATCATCGGGCTGGCCGTTGCCACGTTCCGCCAGTGACCGCGTACGTAGCTGTGGGCCATGTGCCAGAAGGCGACGTTCTCACGATGCTCGACAGTGATGATGTCGCCAAGGCGGCCCGAGGCCAGGACCTGGTGCAGAGTGGAGAAGAAGGGAGTGTAGCGCAGGACGTGGCAGACCTGGAGGAGCCGGCCGCTGCGCTCGGCCGCCTGCACCAGGGCGACGTTCTCCGCCAGGCGATTGGCCATCGGCTTTTCCAGGAGTACGTCGTAGCCAGCTGCGAGGGCTGCCAGCGTGGAGTGGTAGTGCGTCTGATCCTGGGTCGTGTTGAAGAACGTATCGGCGATCCGGCCCTGGCCGACCAAATCCTCCCAGGAGGCGAACTGGCGCTCAGGCGGGAT
Source organism: Chloroflexota bacterium (assembly GCA_003520455.1). Next base: position 2,676 of record DOUV01000335.1, read on the forward strand.
GTTGTGCGCAGCGGCAAACCGCGCCCGGCGGGCCGGGTTGGGCTCGGCGACGGCGACAAATCTGAGTTCCTCGGGGTATTGAAGGGCGTACGGCCCGTAGTTGTAGAATCCTCGCTGGCCGGCGCCGCTCAATACAGCTGTCACGCGGGTTGTCATTCCACCACCTATCCTCAACCCCACGAGATGCAGGTCGAGGCTCTCGAACAAAGGTGCAACGGCAGATGGACGGTCAAAGAGCGGGATCGTTTCCACCTGTCCTCTGATCGCCTCCTCAAGGGACCGTGGCGGTAATCGCGGTGACCGCCAATCGGGTGGCGGGGCCGCTCAGGGGTGCGACGCACCGGGCTGCCTCAGGAGCGCGGAATCGGGGGGCCAGGCCACGGGACGCGACCCGGCGCCTCAGGTTTGCAGGTACATCCACCTTGGCCGACCGACATTTGAGCGGCCCCGGAAGCCGGCTGGGGTTATACTGGAACGAGAAACGTCGCGGATCGAGCATGCGTACTCGTAGCACCCTCCGGATCGCCACGTCCCGGTGCTCCGTCATGATTGGCAACTCACCGTGCTGCCGTTATACTCAGCCGCCAATCAATCCTGCACTTCCAGGATCCAATCCGGCCAAATACGACTTGCTGCCTGGAACGCGAAACCATTCCGTTCTGAGCATGGTCACATTTTACGTCTCACCGTTGACATTCCACGAATCACTCGGTCGAGCCATAAGGCGCGGACCAATAATCGCCCCATCCGCCGCCAGCGCTGATTCAGGAAACGACGATGCCCCTATGACTATGGTACGCCTTTCCCGGCCGTTGCTCATCCCCATCCTCGTTGTCGCGGTTGCCCTGGTTGCCTGTAGCGAGTCGCGTCCGCCCGTGCCGGAATCGTCGGCGACGGCTGCGCCAGTCGTTGTGGCGCCCTCGATGACAGCAACCATCGCTCGGCCAACGGAGTCACCGGCGACCGCCACTCCGGCCCCATCGGCGACGCCCATCCCACCCACCGCCTCGCCCAGCCCGTCGCCCAGCCTCACGCCCAGCACGACCCCCACGCCGGGCCGCACAAGCGAGGTCATCGTCTACCGGGCACGCCCGGGCGACACGTATTCGGGGATCGCGGCGCAGGCGGACATCGACCTCGGGGAGATGTTGGCACTGAATGAGCTGAGCGACAAGAACATCATTGGTATCGGCCAACCCATCAAGCTCCCCGTGGGCGCCCGGCCACCGGAGCAATGGCCGGTGCCCACACCGAAGCCGCTGCCGACCTTCACAACGAATATCGCGATTCCGGACTCGCCCGAGATCAAGCTCGGTCGCGACGACCACCAATGGATTGCCCTCACCTTCGACACGGGCTACAACCCGGAGGTCCAGCGCCAGATCCTGGCTGTTCTCCGCGAGTACAATGTCAAAGCGACGTTCCTCGTCGTTGGCAGTGGCGTCGAGCAGGCTCCCGAGGTCGTAAAAGATGTCGTAGCCGATGGGCACGAACTCGGCAACCACTCCTTCACGCATCGCGACTTCCTCGGCCTCGCGCCCAACCAGGTCCTGGCCGAGTTGCGCGATACCGAGGCAGCCGTCAAGGCCGTGAATCCCAACGTCACGACCAAACCCTGGTTCCGGGCTCCCTTCGGCAACACCAACGAGACCATCCGCAAGATTGTCCATGACGAGGGCTACTACATCGTCAACTGGACGGTCGATAGCATCGATTGGGTCGAGGGCATCACCGCCGAGGAGGTCTACTGGACGATCCACCGCGCGATCCGCCCCGGCGCCATCATTGTCGAACACGGGAGCAGCCAGGCATCGGTCGAGGCCTTGAAACGACTCCTACCCGAACTGATCGACCAGGGCTATGAGTTCAAGACGCTCTCCGAGATCTTGGCTCCGTAAGGACTCGCGGCGAAACAGGTTCTTCCAACGGATTCAGGGGAACGGCCTGGGCGCACAGTTCACTGGGGTGCCCGCGCGACCCGTTGTGGGAGGTCTTCGACCGGCCTGGAAACTTGACAGTTTTAGGTGCGCCGATACAATACTCCTGCTTCGCTCCCATCGTCTAGAGGCCTAGGACACCGCCCTTTCAAGGCGGC
>DOUV01000335.1:4874-5086 GCA_003520455.1 Chloroflexota bacterium
CTTTGTTTCGGTGCTCCTCGCACAGCCTTCTCGAGCGACATCCAGCCACGAGGGGGCGGAGATACCGTTCACCCCCTGCGACAGTTCGGATCGATCGGACTCATGAGATGAGATCCAACAGCCTATTCACCACTCCCACTCGACTGTGCAAGCGCTTCGCTCGGAAGTATTCCACAGAGGGATATTCACTGCTGAGCACTCGCGGCGCCCAG
>DOUV01000638.1 GCA_003520455.1 Chloroflexota bacterium
ACTCCAACACTGAGCGCGCTTCCATTTTGCCTGTCGTCGAGTGAGAGATGATGTGACCCAGCCGCTCGCTGCGCTTCTATTTCCCACATTTTCCCTGTATGCTCATGCGGCTGATGACCAACCAGGAGCACACCGGAAGGAGGCTTCACATGGCCGTTGCAAAGGTCATCGAGATTGTGGCAAATTCAGACAAGAGCTTCGATGACGCAGTCCAACAGGGATTGGCGGAGGCAGCCCGTTCGGTGCGGGGCATCCACGGAATCGAGATCACCAATTGGACTGCCGATGTCCAGAACAACCAGATCGTGCGGTACAAGGTGACCATGGACATTGCCTTCAGAGTGGAACAGGGGACGAGCGTGGGTTGATGGATTGACCACCATCGGCGAAGGCCGGTGAAGAAATCACCGGCCTTTTTGTTACCCCTGCGAGTTGCTTTCCCCTGAGTCCGGCAGGGATACCGCTGATTGCCCTTCGAGATGCACCGCGAGAGCCGCGACCTGTTCGCGCAGGGGCGCGATTTCTTCGCGCAAGGCCGCCGTACCCTCGGCTGAAGGCGGCTCCTGTGCACCGGTCGTTTTCTGGCCGATGAAGTGGCTGGCGATTGTGGCGGTCTTGTAGCCAAAGGGGTACAAGGACAAGAGCCAGCCAGGAATATGTCCCTCGACGATTTCCGCCAATACTCGGAGCCCATCGTGGTCATGATCATCGCGGTCCACCACACAGCCTCACTGTAGCTATTCAGGCCGGCACCGCTCTGCGCGGCTTCCACATATCCCGCCTGGCGGAGCGCGGCCGGGTTTTCAAACAGGACCATCCCCGCATGGACCGGCCGGCCGTGGCTAAAGGGGTGAAATACTGCCTTCGTACAACCTGACGGCATCATAGCTGATGTCGCTGATCTTCATCAGTTTATCCCAGCGGTGAGTCGCCTCTATGTAACGGATGGTCCCAGAACGCGAGCGCATCACCAGGCTGTGGGTCTTCGCGCCACCGGAGAAATAGCGCACACCGCGCAGTAGTTCCCCATCGGTGATACCCGTGGCGGAAAAGAAGACGTTATCACCGGCGACGAGATCATCGAGGCTCAAGACCTGCTTGAGATCGTAGCCGTGCTCGCCGGCCCAGACCCGCTCCTCGTCGTTGCGCGGCCAGAGTTTCCCCTCGATCTCACCACCCAGACACTTGAGTGCGCAGGCGGAGATTACCCCTTCGGGCGTTCCTCCGATGCCCAGCAGGATGTCAACGCCGGTCCCATCCATCGCCGCCATAATCGCACCGGCCACGTCGCCGTCGGTGATGAGGCGGATCCGCGCCCCCGCCTCCCGCACCTCGCGGATCAGTTCCTCGTGGCGCGGACGGTCGAGGATAACCGCCGTCAGATCCTCGATGTGCATGCCCTGGGCCTTGGCGACGCGCCGCAGGTTCTCTCGCACCGGTGCCTCGATGTCAATCACACCCTTCGCCGCCGGACCCACGGCAATCTTGTTCATATAGACCAGTTTGCCGGGATTGAACATCTTGCCGCGCTCCGACAGGGCCACGACACTGAGCGCGTTGGAGCGGCCCAGGCTCAGGAGGCGCGTTCCATCAATCGGATCCACGGCAATGTCCACGAGCGGCGGCCGGCCGTTGCCGATGCGCTCGCCGTTGTAGAGCATCGGGGCCTCGTCCTTTTCCCCCTCGCCGATCACCACGATGCCGTCCATCTCGACGGTCTCGAGCATGAGGCGCATCGCGTCTACTGCTGCCTGATCGGAGGCGTTCTTGTCGCCACGCCCCATCCAACGAGCCGCAGCCATGGCGGCCGCCTCAGTCACACGGGCCAGCTCGAGGGCCAGGTTGCGATCGGGTCCACCACTCTCTTCGGCATTTTTTTCGGGTGCCATCGTCTGATCCACCTCCTTGTAGACTGTGTACGGTAGATGACCCCTCAAGAATACACTACCTGCACCGTTTGCGCGACTCCCCAAACCGGCTCTCTCAGCCGGCCGGCTCCAGCAACTCGTCGGGACCCCACGGGCGGGGGGCATCGTCCACACCTTGTAAGATGACGAAGGAGATGAGAATCATCCCCAGCAGACTGCCGATAGCGGCCGGGCGGCCCAGGCCGAGCGTGTCTACAATCAGGGCCCACAGCGCCGGGCCGATCACCGCTGCGAAGCGCCCAACCAGACTGTAGAGGCCGTAGAACTCGCCGACGTAGCGCGGCGGTGAGAGCAGGAGCATGTACGGGCGATCGGCGGCCCAGGTCCCCCCGAGGGCAATCCCCGCCAGGCAGGCGACACCCCAGAAGAGTTCCCTGGGCAAGGAGAAGATCGCGATCGCAATCGCCCCCAGCAAGCTGATCATCCACAGCCCCAGTACGAGATTGAGCGAACGCTTGGGGCCGATTCGGTCTACCACCACACCCCAGCCCAGCCCGCCGAGGACGGCCGCTGCAATCGCCACCAGCAGAACGATTTGGGCCTCCCACGCGGTGAAGCCAACTTCATTGGTGACGTAGACCCCCATGAAGACGATCACGGTGTTGACCGGATCGGCGTAGAAGATGCGGCCGATGAGGAAGCGCCGCAACCCGCGATACTGAGCCGAGTGAGCGACGGTGTGGCGCACCTGGGCGAGGGCGCGCCGGAAGGTGCCTGAATCGAGAAAGGACGAAGCAACCGGCGAGGATTTCTCCGCTCCAGACGAAGGAGCGGGGCTGATTGCCGCGTCCCGGCCGCGCCGGCGCGGCTCGCGCACGAAGAGGAAGATCGGCAGGGCGAAAAGCAGGAAGAGCAGGGCCGACATGCGAAAGATGAAGGGATAGCCCATCTTTTCCAGAAAGAGCAAGCCCATGCCCACGCCGATGAACGAGCCAAGGTAGCCCAGGCCAATACCGAGACCCCCGACTTTTCCCCGATTTTCCGGGGTGCTGACCACAGGAAGCGTCGAATCGTAGAAAATGAGCCCGGCCTGGTAAAAGTAGTTGGCAGTGATGAAGAACATGAGCGAGACGAGCAGGCCACCCGTACCCAGCAGTGCCGTGAAGGCGACGCAGACCAGTGTACTCACCAGGAGGAAGGGCATCCGGCGTCCGGCCTGGTCGGAGAGTGCCCCAAGGAGTGGCGCCGAGACCAGCATCAGCAGCATCGAGAAGCTGTTGGCATAGCCGTAGGTCGCATCGGTGCCCCGCATGACATTCACGACCCACAGTGAGAAGTAGAGCGACACGATGTTCATCGAGAAGATCGTGTTCGCCAGATCGTAGAGCGCCCAACTGATGACCGGGAGGGAGAGCAGCCGGCTTTCCGTCTTGCCCAGCAGTGTCGTGGTGGTCGATGTGGTTGTGGCCACGGCTCCTCCTTCGCGTCCTGCCCGACGTTCTGAGTTAGTCACTGCCACATCGCCAGGGACTACAGGCGATAGTCGAAGAAGAGGGCGATATCGTAGTTGGTGTAGTAGCGGTCGTTGAAACCACAGAATACAGCACCACGCGCGTGGAAGAACTCGATGGCGGCACCATTCTTGGTCGGGCACTCGAACATGAGGCGCTGCAGCGCCTCGGCGCGGCCCCACTCGGCGGCGGCCTCGAAGAGCGCTGTCCCGACACCGCGCCGGCGGTAGCCCAGATCGACCACAAAGTTCTGCACCCAACCGGCCTTTTGCCAGGCCTGCACGTGGATGTCCACGTAACCAAGGACGCGCTCGGTTCCGGTCTCGGAATTGCCCGCCACGGCGACCAGGAAACCCTCCTGCTGCTGCCAGTTCCCAATCAACTCGTCGGAATCGCGCGGGTACCGCACTCGCATGCTGCGGGGCAGGCGCACCGCACGGAAGCGCACAGCGATCCCCTCCGGACCGGAGCCGGGATCGAGATACATCTGCCAGACCGTATCGGTCGTGTACGAGCCGTCCAACATGAGACAGGCGTTGAGGTCGGGCAGGTCGGCGGGGCGAATCGAGATAGCGAGATGACGGGGGCGTTGTTGAGTCACGACACAGGCTCCGCCGAGGTTTGGTCGGGAATGACGCACGAGACAAACGTGAAGGAATATACTTCGAGGCCAGGCTCGGTCGTGTGGAGGCCGAGTGTGTGGGAAGCGAAGTCGGGGTTGATCACAAGGTTGTACATCCGTGGTTGACTCACCGTCACGTAGCTCCCCAGTTCGACGTCGACCACCACATCCTCACCGGCCTCTTCGTAATCGAGCCCTGCTTGGCCGTCCAGAGTCACGTAGACGCGAACGGCGCTCCGGCCAGGCGCCCGCAGGACGGCGTTGACCTCAGCGGCGCGGTAAGGCACCCAAACCTTGCTCCCTTCGGCTGTCGCCAGGCTGTACTCAGCAAACGCCTGCCACTCTCCCTCGAAGTAGAGCCGGCCCTCCTCCCGCTCAGCGGGGAGGACGGCGCTGTAGCGGCCGGGCGCCCCCTCGAACCAGCCCTCAGGGTTGCCCAGTCGCCCGTGGGCGTAGCCGGCGTGCAACTCGGGCGTCGTGGGGTAGCAGACGGCGCCGGGCACATCCGTCGGGCGCAACGGCTGGAGGGGCTCGAGCAGATCCACGTCTGGCTGCTGCTCGCGCAACAGCGTCTGAATGGCACGTTCGGTCTCGCCGTAGCGTCCTTCGCCGACGTGAGTGTAGCGAATGATCCGCGAGGTGTCGATGAGATATTTGGCCGGCCAGGTGCGGTTGCTATAAGCCGACCAGGTGGTGAAGTTGTTATCCAGGAAGACGGGGTACTCGATTCCGAGGCGGTCGATGGCTGTGGCAACCGCTTCGGGATCATGCGCGAACTCGAACTCCGGCGCGTGCCCCCCGACGATTGTCAGGCCGTGAGGCGCATAGCGTTCATGCCACTCGATCAGGTAGGGGAGCGTGCGCAGACAGTTGATGCAAGTATAATCCCAAAAATCAGCCAGCACCGGTCCGCGCCTCACCAGGTCGGCAATACTGAGTGCAGAGCTGTTGAGCCATCGCCCATGAGTGAACTCGGGCGCACGAATCTTCAACCGATCCCAACCCATCCTCTGTTCCTTCGCAGATAGCACCTCTTCCACCGCTCCCACCGCTCCCGGCGGCTCTTCCACCGCTCCCAGCGGATCGCCAGATCCGCCAGCGGAGGCCTCTGGTACCGCTCCCACCGCTCCCGGCGGCTCTTCCGCCGCTCCCGGCGGATCGCCAGATCCGCCGGCGGTGGCAGCCCCTCATTGGCCTGGATGTGGCCATCCAGGCCGAGCGGCGGAGGCGTTACCCCAGATGCACACTTTATCTTACGCGTGCCTCGGCACCTGTCAACCACCAATCGGCCGGGCCCCCGTCGCGCCAGAACCTCTCCCCTGGCTCCTCCCCTAGAACAGCGGTCACGTCGTCGTGGCGCGGGTGGGACCATGGTTCGGAGGAACCGCGTGAGCGGTCGGAAGCGCGCTGTAGGGGCGCACGGCCGTGCGCCCCTACGAACCTGAAAGCGCCTTCACACGCTGCTTTGCAATCGTCTCGGCGAGGCCTTGACCGGCGCGCTAGACGAGATCAGGGCGGACCGGAAAGAACCGCTCTCGGTACCGCTGTAGGAGCGGGTGTCGGCCCCGATCGCGGCGGCCCACTCGCCTCGACCGGGATCGGCAGCTGTCGGGCGTTGCTTTGCTGGCCGCTACCCCTTCCCGTACGGGACCGAACCAGGTAGCCCGGAGGGTCAGGTTTCACCCTCCAACCACCTCCCAATTTGACGTAAGAGCCGAAATCTCTATACTATCTCAAGGTCGTGCTAAGCGGGGCGCTAGCGGTGCCCTGTACCCGTAATCCGCTCAAGCGGGGCTGAATTCCCCCTCGAGGGCTGACAGGTCTTTCAGGTCTACTGGGGTTCGCGGTATGGAAAGTTGCGTCCTGCGCGGCGGGGACCTGTGAACGAGTCAGGGCCGGAAGGCAGCAGCTATAAGCAATCATCCCCGGGTGCCGCAGGGGAGCGTGACTGGAGCCGAGGGCCTCAGCAAGCTGGGGGGCCGGGTTCGACCAGGGGGTGCACGACCCGCATTGATGGCGGAGGATTCTCCGCATAGGGGGCCTGTTCAGCAGGCCCCTTTTTGTTTCGCTCATACGGAATAGAGTGTGGGCAAGCTCGACGCGCTTGCTCACGCGACACCCAAGATGAGCGCTTGTTTGTCGTGACAAGCACCTCGCACCTCCCGGCGCCGCCGGGCGCCGCTGCCCGATCGAGGAGCGCCCATCGTGAACGTCGCTGAGATCAAAGCGCTGCTGGCCGAGCACGGCCTGCGGCCCCACAAAAGCCTCGGCCAGAACTTCCTGGTAGACCCCATCCACCTCGAACGTATCGCTGAGGCGGCCGATCTCGACCGCAACGATCTGGTGTTGGAGGTGGGGCCCGGGCTGGGCGCGCTGACCGAGTATCTGGTCGCCCGCGCTGGACAGGTGGTGGCCGTCGAGCTCGACGCCGGCTTCGCGGCCATCCTTCGCCAACGGTTCGCGGGGGTGCCCAACTTCCACCTGGTCCATGCCGATATCCTGACGGTGGACATCCCGGCCCTCCTGGCACCTTTCGCGCCGTCCGGCGAGCCCCTGCACTACAAGGTGGTCGCCAACCTCCCCTACGTCATTACGTCTGCGGCCCTGCGCCACATTTTAGAGAACACACCCCCACCGGAGCTGTTGGTCGTGCTCGTCCAGCGTGAGGTTGCTCAGCGCATTGTCGCCCGGCCGGGGGACCTCAGTCTCCTGGCTGTCAGCGTTCAGTTCTATGGGGAGCCAGAGATCGTCGCCAGAATACCGGCCGGTGCCTTCTATCCAGTTCCCTCAGTGGACAGCGCCATCCTGCGAGTGACGCCCCATCCCGAGCGAGCCGTGCGGGTGGAAGACTCGGAGGCCTTTTTCACGGTGGTCAGGGCCGGGTTCGGCCAGAAGCGCAAGCAGCTCAAGAATGCCCTGGCGTCCGGCCTCTCCCGCCCTGTCGCGCAGGTCGAAGCCGACCTGCGTGCGGCGGGGATCGACCCCCGTCGCCGCGCCGAGACGCTGAGCCTGGAAGAGTGGGCCCGCGTTATGGCGGAGCTGGAATGCGATGCATAAGACGCAACGAATCTCACGCGCCTGGTTTGCTTGCAGTGGTCGCTCCAACCCAAAATGATTCACATGCCAGCCTTCCCGGAGCAATTCATCAAATGTCAGCGCTACGTCTTGGTGGCGTGATAGCGGTCTACGCTTCATTTTTACGCCGTGCCCCTTGCGAGTCCGCAACGTCAAAGCTATACTAAGCCCTGAAAGGAGTACCGCTGTGGCACAGAACGTAACGACATGGCCGCACACCGGTCGCACTTCTACCATACGGCCGCCGCTGGGCCGGGTCCGGCGGGGCAGTTGGCTGAGCGTCGTGCTGGCCTGGTTCCTCTCGTTTGGGCTCCTGGGCGGGCTCGGATTCTGGCGCTACCAGGAGAGCTACGTGGGCCGCATCTATCAGGGGGTAAGCGCTGCGGGCGTGCCGCTCGGCGGTCTCTCGTCGGCGCAAGCCGCCGCTGAGTTGGCTACGCGTTTGACGCCCGTGCCGGGGCAGCGGCTCACACTGCGGGCAGGTGACCGGACCTGGCATCCGACGCTGCGCGAGTTGGGCATCACGTTTGACGCCGACGCCACCGTCGCGCGGGCCTATGCCCTCGGCCGCGACGGCGATCTCCAGCAGCAGCTCCAACAACAGTGGGCGCTCCTCTGGCACGGCGCCGAGGTGGCGCCGGTACTGCGGCGCGACCCGGCAGCGGTCGATGCCTATCTCTCGGTGCTGGCCCGAGCCCTGGCCCGCGAGCCGCGCGATGCGCACTTGACCTGGAAGGGCTTGACCGCCCGCGCCGTGCCAGACATGCCGGGGCGCGAACTTGATGTGGCTGCCAGTAGTGCTGCCGTTGCGGCCGCTCTCGATCAAGGCGCAACCGGCCCGATTGAGCTGGTGGTGCGCGAGCGGCCAGCGGCTGTTGTCGGTGTGGATGCCGCTGTGCAGCAGATCAACACCCTCCTCAAGGCCCCGCTGGTGCTGACCTTTGACGAGACCACGTACCACCAGACGGCGGCCGGGGTTGCCCCCGTGACCGTGACGCACCGCTGGAGCGTGGATCGCGCCCGGCTGGCCGAGTTGCTCACGCTCGACGCGGTGACCTCGCCCGCGGGCCAGCACGAGTATCAAGCGCACCTCGACACGAAAGCACTGACCGCCGATTTGCAGCGCCTCGCGAATGCCATCCGGCAGTTCCCCCGTGAGGCGCGTTTCGACTACGACCCGGCAACAGATACGCTGCGGCCGCTGATCGTCAGCCAGGACGGAATGAGCCTGGACGTCGATACCGCGCTGGCCGCCGTGGAGACCGCTCTCCAGCGCGGCGAGCATACGGTGAGCTTGCCCGTCACGGTCACGGCTCCGCGCGTCTCCACTGGCGAGGCCGCCAAGATGAACATCCACGGCCTCGCCGCCTCCGGCCACAGCAATTTCAGGACATCACCTCCCGAGCGCGAGATCAATGTGGCCGAGACCGCCCGGCGCATGCACGGAGTGGTCATCCCGCCGGGTGGCGAGTTCAGTTTCAACGAATACCTGGGCTGGGTCGTGGATGCGACCGGTTACGCCGAGGGCTACATCATCGTCGGAAACCAGACGCAGGTCGATGTCGGCGGCGGCGTCTGCCAGGTATCGACCACGGTCTTCCGGGCCGCGTTCAACGCCGGCTTTCCCATCACCGAGCGCCACGCCCACGGCTACCGTGTGAGCTACTATGAGCCGCCGCTCGGGTGGGATGCCACCGTTTTCTCGCCATGGGTTGATCTCAAATTCAAGAACGATACCCAGAACTACTACCTCGTCGAGTCTGAAGTCAACCTACGGACCAAGGACCTGACCATCAATCTCTACGGCCCGGACACGGGACGGCGGGTCGAGATGGTCGGGCCGACCATTCTCGAAGAACAACCCAGCGGCTCACCAATTTACGAGGACGATCCCACCCTCCCGGCCGGAACGATCAAGCAGGTGGATTGGGCGCATCCCGGGGCCACTGTGAAGCTGGAAAGAATCATCCGCGATGCCGGCGGAAACGAGCTGACCCGCGATGTCTTCTGGAGCGACTACCGCCCGTGGCAGGCCCGCTTCTTGCGTGGCACCGGCCAGTAGAAAACTGATCGCAATTGGCGCCAACCTTCATCCGCGATGTCAACGATCTCACAGCGTCGCAGGACCATCCCCGATCGAGGAGAAAAGAGCCTGATGCGTTTGTTGCTTACAACACTTTCGTTGATGCTGGTACTTGTCCTGGCGGGTTGCAACCAGGGGCAAGCCACCCCCGCAACCCCGGCGGCGATTCCAACGGAGGCTGGTGCGCCTCTCGCCCCCGAGGCCACGCTTCCTGCTGGCAGCACCGAGCAGCCCGCTCCTGCAACCACCGAACAGGCGGGCGCGCCGTATCCCCCCCCCGGACTCGTCGCCACACCGGGAGGGAACTACCCTGCGCCGGCCGGGGAGAACTCCCCGGCCCCCGGCGGGACGCCGACCCCGTAATACCAGGTCGCTCCCCCTCGACCCAGCGCCCTTCTCCACTCCGAGAAGGGCGCTGCGCTTTACTCGGATGGCGGGAGGCTGGCGGATAGAATCTCGCCGACAGTCTGCTGGACGGCCGGGTTCCGAAGGAGGTTGGAATGGGAGACGGCGGGGAGGTACTGCTCGGCGAAGTCGCGGGCGGCCGGGGCTGGCCGGCCCAGACGAATGGTCCACTCTTCCTCGCACGCGAAGCGGTAGCGCTCAGGGGTAGTACCAGGGATCTCGTACGCGCTGTAGACCGGAACGAGCAGGTCGCCGAAGCTCACGCTGCGTAACCACAAAGGCACCTTGCCCCACAACACCGAGACGCCAAACCGGATGTCACCGTAGATCGTGTGAAACTCGACGGTACGCGGGGTGTTCCGAGGTTGGTTGAGCGTGGACAGAAATTCGCTGCCGGGGGTGATCTGGCGCAGCGCGAGACTATCGAAATAGCCCCGCGGCCGCGGGCCAAACTGGGCCTCGTAGGCCTCGAGTTGCAACTGCTCGACCTGCCGCTCCACATCGGCCAACAGGCGCAAGGCACGATTCTTGCCGAACGACAGCCGCTCGAACCAGTGGAGGACCTGCCAGATAATCGAGTCGGGCGGGATGAGCGTGATCATCCGTGCCAGGTCAACCCCCAGATTCGGCGTGCCGATCTGGATGACGCGCGCGACATTCCCACCGTAGAGAGTCCCAAAGGCGTCGGCCTGGGTTCGGCTGAGGTAGTAGCGGCTGACGAGGCCCCCCATGCTGTGGCAGATCAGAGTCACGCCCGGCGGCCCGCCAGCCGTCACGCTCTTCTGGCTGAGACGGTCGATCTGGCACTCAATGTCCTCCGGCACGTCGGTCGCGCGCAGGCTCATCCGGCTGGCGACCGCGCGGATGTCGCCCTCGGTGTCGTAGATCAGCCCACCTTCGATCTCGTTGTAGCCGTAGTGAAAGAGGTGGATGAGCGCCGGATCAAGCCCACGAGCGATGAGCGCATCGAGGAAGCCGCTTTCCGTCCAGTTCGCGACACTGCCGTGAAAGCCATGGACCAGCATGATCGGGAGCCTGGCAGTCATCGAGCAACCTCCGGTGGGAGTGGAGACGAAGATGAACCAACAACGTTTCCACCGTCAACTCATGGCCTGGTTGCTGGCCGTACACAACGAGTTGATCCAAACAAATGCACACGCCGGTGTCCCGGCGTGTGCATTGTACGATTGGCGCGCAATTTTGAGAACTAGCCTAATTCGACCATCCGCGTCGCATTGAGCATCTCGATGGCCGTTTCCCGGACGGTCTCCCCGCCACCGATCATGGCAGTCAGCTCATCGACTCGTCCGTTGTCGTCCAGACATTCCACCCGGGTCACGGTCCGGTCGTTGATCAACTCCTTGTGGATGTGGAGGTGGCTGTCGCCGTAGGCGGCGATCTGAGGCAGGTGGGTAATACAGAGCACCTGGTGCTTGTGGGTCAGACCGCGGAGCTTGCCGCCCACGATGGTACCGACCCGGCCGCCAATCCCCGCGTCAATCTCGTCGAAGATGAGCGTGGGCGTCTCGTCGACCTCGCCCAAAACCGTCTTGAGCGCCAACATGATCCGGCTGGTCTCGCCACCGGAAGCGACTTTCGCCAGCGGCTTGGCGGGCTCACCGGGATTGGCCGCCAGCATGAACTCGACCCTATCCAGGCCCGTGGCATCGAAGGCGTAGCGCGCGTTGGGATCGAGTCCTGGGGCCAGCACATCCGGCACGATCGCACCCTCTGCATCCGGAGTCCACACGACCCGCGTCTCAAACTTCGCACGCTCCATACGCAGCTCGCCCAGCTCGCGCTCGACTGCGGAGGCCAGACGCAGAGCCGCATCGCGCCTCGCCGCACTCAACTCCAGCCCCAACTCACCGATCTGGCGCAAGAGTTTCTCTTCGATCGCCGTCAGCTCGCGGAGCCGCTCCTCAGCGGTGGCTATCTCTTCGAGTTCGGCCTGGGCTCTGCTGGCCTCCTCCAGAATGGCGTCGATGGAATCCCCGTACTTGCGCTTGAGCTTGAAGAGCAGGTCCAACCGTTGCTCGATCATCTGCAACCGCTCGGGGTTGAACTCGATCTCGTCACGGTACGAGCCGACCGTGCGCGCAACGTCGTCGAGCAAGTAAAGCGCCTGCTCCGCCATCCCACGCGATTCGGCTATGGTCTCATCGAGCCGCTCCAACTGGCCGAGCATCTTCACGACCTCGCTCAGGACGTCCACGATCGCGGGCTGGCCGTCGGCTCCCTCGTAGAGCTGGGTGTAGGCCGTGCCGCTCAACATCGAGAGCTTCTCGGCGTTCGCGAGCACCTTGCGCTCGTGGTTGAGCGCCTCTTCCTCACCCGGCTTGAGGCGGGCTTGCTCGATCTCATTGACAATGTACTCCAACCGGTCCTGCCGCTGGGTGAGTTCCCGCTCGCTTTTAGCAAGTGACTTCATCTGACGGCGCACCTTGGTGAGCGCCGTGACGCGCTCGGCCAGCTGAGCCCGCTGCGGGCCGGTTCCAGCGTAGCGGTCGAGCAGATCGATGTGCTTCGCGGGCTTGAGCAGCGAGAGATGCTCGGTCTGTCCATGGATGTCCACCAGCGGCTCGCCGATGCTCTCCAGCACTTTGAGTGAGACGGGTCGCCCGTTCACGCGGCAGAGGTTGCGGCCGTTGGCTTTGATCTCGCGGCTCAGGATCAGGGTGTACAGATCGTCCCCCTCGTCGAGCAGGCCGCGTTCGTCCAACAGGGGGCGAACCATCGTCGCCGTGCACTCGTCCAACATGAAGACGCCTTCGATGCGAGCTTGCTGGGCTCCCGCACGCACAGACTCGGTCTGTGCGCGACCACCCAGCAAGAGACTAATGGCGTCGATCATGATGGATTTGCCGGCCCCGGTCTCGCCGGTGAGGACCGTGAAGCCGGAGTCGAATTGCAGCGTAACCTGATCAATAATTGCGAAGTCCTGGATGACAAGCTCTGCTAACACGGGCGACAACTCCCGTCAGAAGCGGCCCTCGATGGTACGCCTCTGCAAACTGCCAACGCGTGGATGGCTTGGGGATGACGCTACAATCGTGTGAAAGGATACACCAAGGCGGCGACAAATTCAAACCTTTGTTCTGAGCAGCGACCAAAAAGTGGGGGCGCCGGAGCAGGGGCGGAGCTGTGCCAGGAGGAGGGATTGGAGATTATTCTCATCTCCAATCCCTAACAAGGAGTCAATCCGATGGGCTCAGGGCAGCCTTGCTACAGAATACTTCTCAGCGCCTCGAGGCTGATGCCCAGACCGGCGAGCGTGACCAGGGCGGCACTCGCCATGGGAAGCAGATGCGGCAGGCGCCCATCCAGCGGCAGCCGGGCGAAGAGACGGTTGGCGTTGACCAGCACGAGGCCGATGGCAGTGAGGACCCCGGCCAGCCCGGCGCTGAAGGCGATGATCAAGAGCAGGCCGAAGGCGACCCGCCCGAGGGCGATCGCGCTCAGCAGTACCACCAGCGCGGAGGGGCAGGGCAGCAACCCGCCTGAGACGCCCAGCGCCAACAGGCTGCGCCACGTGATTGGCCGGCCCTCATCACCCGGGACGTGATGATGGTGATGCGCGGCGTCGTAGTGGTCGTGGGAGTGACCGTGGTGGGCCTCGTGGTCGTGATCCCTCGCGCGGTGAAGCCGGTTGACGAAGAGGCTGGCTCCGATGGCGACGACCAACAGCCCTGAGATCAGGCTGATCCAGGGGAAGACGAGTTCGGGTAAGACGAAGCGTGCGGCGAAGAGGGTGATCAGCCCCAGCGCGAAAACGCCGGCGGTGTGGGTGATGGTTACGGTCAGCCCGAGGAAGAGGGCGTGGCGCGCTGTCCCACGCGCTCCGACGAGGTAGGCAGCCACGACTGTCTTGCCATGGCCGGGGGTCAG
>DOUV01000615.1 GCA_003520455.1 Chloroflexota bacterium
CGAAAACTACAAGACACTACCCGGATCGCAAGGTTCATGTTTGCTCCTCGAAAACTTGTCTGTGAATCTTGGAGGGTTGTTCTCTTCAGTTGCTCAGCCGCAGAGCGGTTGATGTCAAATAGAATCTTGGCCGAGTGCCAGCGTCGCGCCAAACAATTTCTATGGCAAAAGGACCCTGATCAATATGTCGGCCAGCCATTGAGAGTATTTTTCCTTGGACCAACTCAACTCTGTGACGAGGAGGTTAAATAACTCTGGGCTGGTCAACGCCCAGACAATCTCTCCAGCGCTTTTTTCGTCTATCCCCTCCCGCAAGGGGCCGTTAGCCGCCACATGCCGAAAGAAAGAGGCCATGTTTTCAAGTCGTTCTTTATGCAAATGTCGGACGCGCTCTCGGATTTCAGGCTCTGTACTTGCTGCCGTATGCATAATCGCAAAAACCGGTGCCGCACGCGAGAGGACCTCCCCACAAACCTGTGCGATTCGGTCCATCTGCCGTCTTTGATCCCTTTCCTGCATAATAGCCTGTGCCG
The DNA here is from genome assembly GCA_003520455.1 of Chloroflexota bacterium. The sequence continues at coordinate 534 of DOUV01000615.1, forward strand.
CGGGCTGTTGGATCACAGGTAGGGGAAGTTCCTGGCCGCCCACGGCGACATCCAACAAGAATGCCAGAATGCTTTGTTTGTTCCCGAAAATACCGTAGACGCTCTCCTTGGAAACGCCAGCCTCATTGGCGATCTCTTCAATGGTTGTACCCGCATAACCGCGTTCGAAAAATAGGCTACGGGCTGCCTCTGAGATCTGAATCTTCGTCGCCTGGGCCTGTGCCTGGCGGCGGCTTGAGTCGTATTTACGCTTAAGTGATTTTTGCTTTTTCATAACCTCTTGACAGTTCCCAATATTTGATATAGTATACTATAATCATTATATATAGATGTATCCAATATGTCAAGGAAAAGGGATGAAACCTTACTTATCCGAATTTTTGAAAAGGAGCAACATATGACACGTATTGCAGGAGTCTCAGCCCGCAAGGCAGGTCTGCTGGTCAAGATTGTTTATGGTTTCACGCGTCGCGGCTTGGCGCAACTCGCCGGCCGCGATCTAGAGCACATGCTGGATCCGCTGGAGATCTACGCGCAAATCCCCGGGCTGTTGCTTGGTTATGCCATGTTTGAGTGGACTACCGCGAACCTGGATCGCGTCAATACCCGCCTCAGATGCCTCGCCGAGCTGAAGGCCGCCACGCTCACTCATTGTGAATACTGCATCGATTTAGGTTCACAGGTGGCGCGACTTGCGGGCCTGAGCGATGAGCAACTTCTGGCGCTACCGCGCTATCGGGAAAGCAAGTTGTTCACTGATCTCGAGAAGCTGGTACTTGACTATGCTGTGGGCATGAGCCGCACCCCTGTAGATGTGCCCGAGGCCCTCTTCGCCAAGATGCGGCAGCACTTCAATGAAGCCCAACTCGTGGAGCTCACGCATGTAATTGCCTTGGAGAATCTGCGCGGCCGCTTCAACCTTGCACTCGGCATCGGTGCGGCTGGCTTCAGTGAGGGCATGGTGTGCGCGATACCCGCACCGGCAACTGAAGCGCAGCAGGCTGACCATTGAGAGCATCTGCAAGAGGCATTGAATGACCGTTTTTAAATCCTTGCTCTATCTCATCTTTGAAGCTGGCCTGTTCGTTCTCTATATCCCTCTGGCATTTCTCCGCACGGGCTCACGAATAGAAACCAGCGTTCTCTCCTTCCTTGCCATTCCATTGTGGCTGATCGGCAGCCTGATGGTCTTGTGGTGTTTCTGGGCTTTCACGTTCAGGGGACGCGGTACCCCTCTGCCCACGGACCCACCCAAGGAATTGGTCACTACAGGTCCCTATCGCTATGTCCGAAATCCAATCTACGTAGGTGCCGCATTCATTTTTCTGGGGCATTTTTTGTGGTTTGGATATTGGGCATTACTGATTTATCCCTCGCTGGCGTTTATCGGAGCTCACTTTTTCGTCGTCTTGTATGAAGAGCCAACTCTGAAGAGGAAATTCGGTGCCTCCTATGAGGAGTATCTCGAAAGTGTTCCGCGCTGGGTACCGAAATTTAGATAAGTCTTTGACGGTATAAAACTATTGTTTGTCACTGAACTGAAGGTAGGAGCTATGACGCTAAAACCCAAAGTCAAGTCAGTCGCGCCTCGCCATGTGGCATATCTGCTTACAACTCTCACCTCTGATTTGATAGCGGAGCAGCAGCAAGCAGTAGAATGGTTGCGCCGGTCATTTCCTGATCCGGCAACCTCCTATCGTTTGGCGCAGGAGTTTGGAAAGATTGTGATAATGCAACGCTGCTTCTGTAAAAGCTGAAGGGTGGCCTGAGAGTCACTGCCCGGTGAGTCTAGAGGTTGGGTTTTGGCGACTTGATGCCCCCCTTGACGGCCATGAGAGAATCTTAGTGTGGGCCAACCATCCCAACCCATTTCACCCACGGCAGTTTCTGGTGAACGCCGTTATAGAGCCGCTCATCGGCCGTCCAGAACTCACACTGGTTCAACTGGGCCAGGGCTAGATAGGCCGTATCATAGACACGGGGGCGGTTCAACTGTTTGGCCAACTCCCAGGCCAGGAGAAAAATACTTTGCCGGTGTGAAAGATGAACCTTTATATCACGAAAGCGGGCAAACGCTTCTTCTCCCTCCTCTGGTCTGATTTCCTTGAGATAGACCAAACGCCGCAAGCTCGCCGTGACTTCAAACGCCAACAGCGCGGGGGCAATGAGAGGCGTCTCTTCTCGTTGCCACGTAGCAAGTAACGTCTTGGCCTGGGCACTCAAAGGAAAGGGAACTAGCGACCAGATGATGAGACTGGCATCAACGCACACCGCTGAGTTCATAGTCTCGCTCTTCCCGCACCTGCTCGACGATATCCATTTCAATCGGTCTCCCGCCGCGGCGGGCTAAGATTCTCTCATGCAGAGCCTCCAGCTGAGCGATCAAATCCTCCTCCTGCGTTTGCTTGACGGGGATCTCGATGTGCGCGCGCTCGAGCATATCCTCGTCGGCGAGTCGCTGCATGATCGCCTCCAGACAATACTCCGTGACGGGAACATCGTATTTGGCGGCAGCCAGCTCAATCCGCCGTTTGGTCTCCGGATCGGTGTAGACTTGAATCCGTGGTTTCATCATGACGCTTCCTCCCCACCCGCGAATCGTACCACTCTGACACCTTAGTGTCAATGGGCGGTGCGAGCTGGTGTATAGCGCAGAGTCGTGGGCGAGGTTGGGACCGCCGCCCAACCCCAGGGCAGAGCAGGCCCGGCGCCCACAGGCTGGCCACTTGTTGGCGCGCTGCCCTTGGTGGACAGGCCCCGGCACGCTTTCCCCCCCCCTCCCCACGGCCCGGTGGTTGTTTGCCCCTGAGGGAGGTGAAGTCATCGTGCGTGGCGCTGACGTTCACAGCCATGGCCTGGTCAGCCCTGAACGCCACGAACTTCATCAGGCCCCCTCGCGTCACCCGGGGCCAGCTTCGCCAGGCCC
>DOUV01000195.1 GCA_003520455.1 Chloroflexota bacterium
GGGGGGGGGCGCCCGCCGCCGGGAGCGTGAGCCGAGTCAGCCGGGGCTCGGCCCCACTTGAGGCGGTTGGGCCGAAGCGACCGCCCGGCGCAGGCACGCCGTGCCTCTGATTCTTTTACGGCGCCATCTTCCTTGATGCCTGCTCCACTGCATCAATCAGGTCATAGTAGCCGTAGGGTTTGGCGAGGAAGCTCACGGGCTGCCCACGCCGTTGCGCTTCCTGGTAGGCCTTGCGCGTCCGCATGCGCCAGACCGACGTAAGCAGGACAGGTGTCGAGCGCAGAGCCTCTTCTTCCCACAGTGCCTGGAGGATCGTTTCGCCGGTTGTTGTCGGGAGCGCCAGGTCGAGAATGATCACATCGGGCCGATGCTCGCGAACCAGCGGCCCGATGGGACGCTCGCCCTTGGACATGAAGACGAGGTGACCTTCGTCGGTGAGGATATCCTCGACCATGGCGAGGATCCCATCATCATCCTCGATGACGAGCACGCGCATGATTTATCTACGTATCCGTCGAGTCCGCTGCCGGCAGGTCGAGCGGCAAGTAGATGCTGAAGGTGCTCCCTCGGCCAACCTGGCTCTGCACCCGCACGTCGCCACCGTGGCGCTCGACAATGTTCTTAACCAGGGTGAGACCCAGCCCGGTTCCTTTAACGAACCCTCCTGAAGCATCCCGCACGCGGTAATACTTCTCGAAGATATGCGGCAGCGCGGACTCCGGAATGCCAGTGCCGGTATCGATAACGTCAATCTGGAGACGCCGCGCATGGTTGGTCGTTCTGACTGTGACCTGGCCATCCGGCTCGGTGTACTTGATTGCGTTGCTGATGAGGTTGTCCAGGGCTGTCAGCAGCCACTGCCGGTCGCCGACGATGGTTGGGATGGGCTCCTCCGGCTCGAAGCGGAGCGCCATCCCCTTCTCGGTCGCGCGAGGACGGCTCTCCTCTATGATCGCCTCCAGAAACTCACGGAGGGGGAGTGACTCAAGCCGAAGGGTGAGGTCCATCTGCTCCTCTCGGCTGAGTTGGAGGAGTTCATCACTGAGGTGCATCAGCCGCTCCAGTCCGCGTTCGGCGTTGGCCAGCGCTTTCTGGACCCGCTCCGAGCCTTCCTCGCGTGCCCGGTGGAGCGCGTACTCGATGCTGCCGCGGATTGCGGTCATCGGGGTGCGGAGTTCGTGGGCGATAAAGGCCAGGAACTCCTCCTTGCTTTGCATCGCCTCTTCCTGCGCCCGCATCCGCTCTTGGGCTCGCGCCTGTTCGAGGCGGGCCGCCTCCTCGGCCCGAATGCGCTCGACCTCCATTTGCATCTGGATGGCCCGGGTCGTTTCTGTCATCCGGAGATCGAGATACTCCTTGTAGCGGATACCGTAACTGATCATGATCTCCAGCAAGAACTGGAGCGAGAGTCCCATGATCCGGGCTCGCTCCATAACCGGCACGCCAGGCAGTAGGCGCTCGAGGGTCTCGGTGTGCAGAGCGACGATTTCCTCTGGGCCAACGCCCTGTTCGATGAATTCCTTGCTGAGCAGGGAGGCCTCATACAGGGCCCGCTCGCTCTGGGCTTTGAGGAACTCTCCCAGAGTCGTCTGGTAGTCTGACGAGAGGTGCGGTTCAGTGCCGCTCATGGTCTGTCTCCAGTATGGCGCACGACGATGATGGTCGCATCATCGTGGGCGCGCGCCCAGTTGCGGGCGATGGTCTCGGCGATGAGCTGCGCCGGCTGGGCACTGAGGCCGGGAGGGTCATCCAGATCGAACCGGGCCGAGATGCCGTCGCTGTGCAGGAAGAGCAGGTCGTGAGGTTGAAACGGGAACTCGAAGACACGGAAGTGCGGCAAGATCGCGCCAACGATCCCATTATACGAGATGGGGCGCGTTGGCGCGTGGCCGACCACCCGCGCTTCAATATTGCCCACGCCGCAGTAGCTGAGCCGGTCGTGGGCCAGGTCGATCCGTGCCAGGGCCACGGCCGCGCCGCGGGTCCCCCGCAGCCTGTGGTGACAGCCTCGGAGCAGATCGTCAAGCTCCCGGCGGGGGTGCGACGTGAGGAAGGCGATCGCCGCCTGCGATGCTGCGGCCGCCTCCGGCCCGTGACCAAGGCCATCGGCGACGGCCACGAGAACGCTGCTATCCTCGTGATCCTGGATCAGGTAGGCGTCTCCGTTCTCGATGAACCCGGGATGCGGGCGGGATACAACGCCGATTTCCGTACTACTTTCTCCTTTTGGCCCACTTGCGGGCGATGATCCGCGTGCCCACCCGCGGCTCCGACTCGATTCGGAACTCATCCATCAGCCGCCGGACGCCGGGAAGGCCGCTGCCCAGGCTCCCGATGGTCGAGTAGCCATCCTGCATCGCTTGGGCCACGTCGGCAATCCCCGGCCCCGTGTCCTCGGCCTGGACCTCGATCCAGGGATCGTCGGGAGTAGCTCCCAGGTGAAGGGTGATCGTCCCGCCCCCCGCGTGCTGCCAGAGGTTCCGAGCCAGCTCGGCGACACTCGTCGTCACGCAGCCGGCGTCGGCGCCACCCAAGCG
>DOUV01000636.1 GCA_003520455.1 Chloroflexota bacterium
GCCCAGTCGTGGGCGATCCTCTCGGGGGCGGGCGACCCGGCGCGCAGCGCGGCGGCGATGGCAGCCGTGACGAGGCACCTCGTGCGCTGCGACGACCGACTGGTGTTGCTCTTCACTCCGCCCTTCGACCAGACCCCGCACGACCCTGGGTACATCAAGGGCTACGTGCCGGGGATCCGCGAGAACGGCGGCCAGTACACTCACGCGGCGTTATGGGCAGTGTGGGCCTTTGCGGAGTCAGGCGATGGGGACCGCGCGGAGGCACTGTTCCAGATGCTCAACCCCATCTGCCACGGCGATACGCCTGAGAAGATCCGCCGCTACCGGGTCGAGCCGTACGTGGTGGCGGCCGACGTCTACAGCGAGGCGCCTCACGTTGGACGGGGTGGCTGGACCTGGTACACCGGCTCGGCCGGCTGGATGTATCGCCTGGGCGTGGAAGCCATTCTGGGGCTCCGGCGAGTGGGACAGGTGTTGCGGGTTGATCCATGCATTCCCCAAGCGTGGTCGAGCTACCAGATCAACTACTACGACGGGGAGCGGTGCTATCACATTCGCGTGGAAAACCCCGACGGTGTCAACCGAGGTGTCAGGCAGATCGTGCTCGATGGGGAGATTCTGCGCGATGGCGAGATTCCGCTGGCGGGCGATAGCGGGTGGCATGAAGTATCTGTCGTGCTGGGCCGGTCGTCTCCCTGACCTGTGCCGTGGTTAACACTCGCTCACGATTGTGGGGCGGTGCGCGCTCATGAAGAGATGCCCAAGAAGGGTGTCTCTTTCGTTTTTCGCTCTCATTCGGATCTTGTGGATGGGGGAGGCGAGGGCACTGCTGCGAGCGTTCTTTCTTTGGCCGGATTGATCCCTGGAGTCAAGCTCGAAGTCTCCGGTAGAGCGTGATGGATGGTCGCGAACTGCGTGCCGGTCGAGAGTCTCACCCGGGAGCAGAAGGCCATCGACAACCGCACGTCCAACCGCCGGTGGAGTGCGGCGGGGGACCCCCAGAGCGCCGTCGCCGGCTGCTCCCAGCGTGAGGGATGGCAGTTGTGGAGTAAATCAGTGAAGAATAGACAAAACACAGACATTGATTATCTTTATTGACATTATCCGGTAAAGGCGAGCTTATTGAGTAAGTAGAGTGATTTAGATAAGTTCACTGCAAAGGGAGCCGGGACGAGTCCCGGTGAATTTTGCGCTTGACAAATCAATGATCTGGCATACAATAAACGCGAACAGCAGCCAAAGATGTGAGTCGAGGCCGCAGGCCTGGGTGTGATTGTGGCAATATCACACAAACGTATTTGCGCCTGGAAACAGAAGGTTCGCGCGCGGTCGCTCTCACTGACAGCCTGAACATTCCCGGTCGCCATCTTACGACTTCGGACTTGTCGTCTACCCCGAGCAACGCAACGGCTCCTCCTTTCCACTTGGCGTGGTGGCTTGCCAGCCGTCGATGATGGTGTTCACCAGGGTCTCAAACTCGCTTATCCCCCCGCTCCGCAGGGGGAGATGGGTCGAATCCTCCTCTCGGGCGCCAACGATGTCCGCCCAGATCTCCAACTGGCGGCCAGGATCTTTGGCGAAGCCCAGTTGGTTGACACACCAATCGATTACTGGAACAGCATCCACGTCCGAGTGGGTGGCCTCGCATGACTTTGCTGTGCACCAAAGCGGGCCAGAACTCTGTCTGTGGCCCACTCACTCACGCGAGGCTCCGGTAATCGGTCCAGGCCTACTCTTGAGGAACGGTAGCCATGAGCCAAGTCGCTCTGGGCTCGGATGAAATGCGCGGCGATTCAGTCGCGCGAACAGGTTCTCGCACCGCCTTGGCCTTCGGCCTGACCACGGCCCTGGTTGGATTTGTCGGCGCCCTCGTGGTGCTCAGTATCCCCTTCGCGATCCTCAGCGTCTCCCTACCACCCACCGTCAATCGTCTGGGCCTGCCGGTTGCGGCGACTCAGGCGTTACTCTTTGGGCATCCCTGGTATCTTCTCATACCGTCAACGTTGATCGCCGTGTGGATCGGTTTCTGGTCCTATCGATGGTGTTGTCGCGCTATGATTCTTGAGTCGGTATCTGGCGAGGATGCTCCTGGTGGGGTTGATCAAAGCCGTCCTTCCGTTCGAAGCCAGACACCGGTCGAGGTCGAGCAATCCAGATGAGCGCTCACCTGTGATCCGTGCCGCGCGTGACACCGGGAGCGGCGCTCCTCCGGCCGCCGGACCCAGAGAGATTGACAGCAATCGGTCGTGGCTGGAAAGAAGTTCACCGTACGCTTGCCGGCGGATGGCCGCGGAATGGTCCCGTTATCGGCGGCAGCGTCGCAGGTTGGAGATCTCCTGTCCAACTGGGGCGAGCCTGGCAATCGCCGATTGTCCAAAAACGGCGGTGTTCTGCCTGACGGGTATCAGGCCGTACCGGTGCAGCGTCGTGAGCCTGGCGGGACCAGCCCGGACACGTCGCGTCTCAGGTCACTCGGCCTGTCCTCGAGAGGGACGGGACACCCTTTCCAGAGCGATCGAGAACCGGTAGGCAAAACTCAGCCGCAGTGCCAAGAACGCCACAGAGCTGATTCGGGGATGCTTTCTGGCCGCTGTATCCGGGAATCGACCGCACTATGTTTTCACCACTGGCCAGTGAAGTAAACACGTAAGATGGAACGGTCAGTGTCGGATGATGCTCGTCACAGCGTGGCCCTGGTCCGAGGAGGGAGATCATGAACGAGCAGGCCTGGCAGGCGGCGCGGACCCTGGACTGCCGGGGGACGGTATACCCTGCCCCCATCTTCAAGGCGAAGGCAGTCCTCGCTACCATGGGCCCGGGCGAGATCCTGGAATTATTCGCCACGGATCCTGGTACCGGGCCTGATATGCCCACCTGGACCGCTCGAGAAGGCTACGAGTTGCTGGCGACCGGCGAAGCCGACGGTGTCTATCGTTTCTACATCCGCAAGCCGGCGGAGGAAGCGGCGTCCCAGCCGGCCGCCGCCGCAGACTCAGCGGATGAGCCTCCTTTCCTGGTCGTCTTGCGTTCCGGTTTGAAGGCGCCGGGCCAGGTGCGAGCTGCCTTGATGTATGCTTCGTTGGCGGCGGCGATGGACCAGAACGCCGTGGTGTACTGCGTGCAGGAAGGGGCCGATGTCATGGTGCGGGGCGCGGCTGACAAGGAGGAGGTTCAGCCCGGTGCTCCCACGATCAATCAACGCCTGGCCGAAGCGATCGAGATGGGTGTTCACATCCAGGTGTGCGAGCAGACGGCTCTGGTGCGCCATATCAAGGCCGAGGATCTCATCCCAGAGGCGACCCTCGTGGGTGGAGCCTTACTGATTGAGCAGGCCATTCGAGCGCGGGGAAGTCTGACTTTCTAGCAACCGACTGGATGAGCGCGCAGCCACCTCGTGCGGCTTGCGCCGTCGAGCCAGCGGTGCCATCAGATCGCTATCGCAATGAAGAGAGTTGGAAATCGTGAGTCTGGAAGAAAGGCAGATTATCCGGGGATACTTTTACTCGGCCGTTTTTTGGCTGGTGGTGCCGGTGTTGGGCGGTCTCATTCTCGCGACTCTGCTCTACAGCCCGCCCTTCCAGTCTCTCATTCCGATCTCGCTCCGGCCGTACTTGAACTTCGGTCGCCTCCGCCCGATGCACGTCAATGTCGCTATTTTCGGGTGGCTGTCGATGTCGTATGCCGGCTCGATGTTGTACATCACCCCGCGCTTGACCGGCACGCCCCTCTTCAGCCCGCGCGTGGCCCGGGTGACGCTCTGGCTCTGGAACCTCCTGATCGTAGGGGCCGCCATCACTCTCCCGATGGGCATGACCCAAGGCCGCGAGTATGCCGAGATGATCTGGCCGCTGGACTTGCTCTTTCTGCTGATCATCGCCTTGCTCGGCCTGAATATCTGGGGGACCGTCGCCCGCCGCCGGGAGCCGAAACTCTACGTCAGCCTGTGGAACTTCATGGCAGCCACGCTGATCATCATCCCGGTCTACGCCGTGGGGAACAAGATCTGGGACCCCTCGGGGGCCTACACCGGGATGAACGATAACATCATCAACTACTTCTACGTGCATAACCTCTTTAACGCCTGGTTTACGACGGGCGGACTCGGCCTCGCTTTCTACCTGCTGCCCCGGCTGACGAACAAGCCGCTTTACAGTCACGGTCTGGCCATGTGGGGATTGTGGAGTGTCTGGACGGGCCAGCATCATCAGCTTTGGAGTCCGGCGCCCGACTGGTTGGAAATCACCACCGTGGTCTTCAGCATTCTGGCGATTATTCCGACTACGGCGTTTATGTGGAACTTCTACAAAACGATGAGCGGGCGCTGGCCGTGGGTCGGCCAGGACGTTGCCCTGCGCTTCTTCGTTGTGGGAGCCATCTTCTGGGGCTTCACGTGCATCCAGGGCGTTGCCCAGTCGATCCGCAGTTTCAGCCTGTTCGTGCACTTCACCAACTGGGTGGTCGCCCACTCACACCTGGCTTTCGTCGGCGATTACTCCTTCTGGGCGTTCGCCCTGGTTTACCTGATCCTTCCGGAGTTGGTCGGGCGTCCAATCTATAGCCGGCGGTTGGTGGAGTGGCATTTCTGGCTGACGTTAGGCGGGCTGACCACGTTCATGACGACGCTCTGGTTGGCCGGCCTGCTGCAGGGACAGGACTGGCTTGCTGGAGGAATCCCCTTCCTGGAGACCGTCCGGGCCATGAATCCTTTCTTCGCCGTGCGCCTGATCGCGGCGGGCGCGATGGTCGCCGGGCAGTTGGTTTTCGCGTACAACGTCTGGCTGACCGTGCAGGAACGGGTCCCGCTTCAGGAAGCCTGGGCACCGCGGATGGCGCGGGTCGCGCCCCGTGGATAAAAGGGAAATCGCTCGATGCGCTGGACTATTGACCAGCAGGGTCTCCCCTATCTGATCACCGGGTCGCTGGCGGCGCTGATTTTGGGGATCATCGTCACCATCATCATCCCGGCCCTCGGTGTGCCGGGTCCCACGCCGCTGGCCCACATCTACAACAAGGAAGAGCTGCGGGGACGAATGATCTATCAGCGCGAGGGCTGCTGGTATTGCCACACCCAACAGGTGCGCGCGCCGGAAGCGAACCTCGGGACCGTCAAGGTCAAGGGGGATATCGGTCCGGAATCGTTGGCCGGCGACTATGCCTATCAGCAACCGGTCTACTGGGGGACAGAGCGCCAGGGGCCAGACCTGTCCCACGTGGCCAGTCGCCTGTATGGTGCCGTGAGGGAGTGGCAGATAGCGCACCTCAAGGACCCCCAGGCGGTGAGTCCGGGCAGTATTATGCCGTCTTATTCCCATCTGCCTGAGGACGAGCTCGAGGCGCTGGCCGCCTATCTCTTGACGTTGAAGTAGGAGGACGGACGTGGTCATGCCGGCGACCTGGCTCGTTTTGGCAACGGTGGTGCTCATCCTGGTGCTGTTCTGGGGAGGCTACTGTATTGCCCGCGCCTCCGGCCAGTTCGATAACCTGGAAGAGGTGAAATACAAGGTGTTGGAGGAAAACCAGCATGATGGCGAGCGATGAACTTCAGGACTTCGCCTCCGAGGTCCAAACTGAACGGGCGACCCGAGCAGAATGGATAACCAATCTCGGGTATTTGCTCGTTCTGATCGGATTGGTGTACTTCATCGGCACAGCCAGGGATGGGGGGCTTGACGGACCAAATCGCGTCTTCTGGGGCCTGTTGGCTTTCTGGCTGGCCTACACGCCCGTCGCTGCCCGCAAGAAGTGGTTCGTAATCAGGCTGTGATCAGCCTGGCTGTCAGTGAGAAAGGAGGGCCGCTTATAGGAATACAAAGACCGGGCAACGAGAGTTCGATTGAAGTTCCGTCCGCGCGAATTTCGACCCAGCCTACAGGAGGTATGAGGAAATGGCCACCAGCGAGGAGACCAACGGCAACGAGCGTGAGCTGGTGAACGGACTCGATGTCAGCCAGCTCACAACTATTGTCGGCGCCGTGAAGGCGCAGCCAGATCTAGGCAAGACCATGTGGCGTGCACGCACTCAGTGGAAGGGAGGATTTCAAAGCGAGGCTGAGATTCGGGGCTTCAAAATCCAGATGGATGAGCCGCCGGACCTCGCAGGTACGAACACGGCACCAAACATGGTGGAGATGGTGCTCGGAGCGTACGGTTGTTGTCTGCAAACTGGCTATGCCATGAATGCTGCAGTGATGGGCATCGAGATTCAGAAGATGGATATCGAGCTCGAGGGGGACATTGACTTGCCCGGTTTCTTTGGCCTGGAGTCGCCGGATGATGTCTGGCCTGGGTTCACGACTGTACGTGCCAAAGTGTTCCTCAAGGCACCCGGCGCAACAGCCGGGCAACTCGAAGAACTCCATCGCCGGGTGACGAGCACGTCTCCCGTTGGAAGCACGCTGGCACGGCCGGTAAAGGTAGAGACCACACTCGTCACCCGTCGCGTCGCCTAGGGGCGATGCACCACCATTTCTTGTCAACCCGTCTTGTCGCCTGGGGAAGGCGACTCCAGACCTTGCCGGTCGAGGAAGCAAGCAGCGGGGTCTCACCACAGGTGGAGCTCCGTTGGAAACGATATTCCCACCCATACCCTTAGAGGAGGCAATCAACCATGTCAGTCAGCCACGAGCGGTCGCAAGAAGCCAACGAATACATGAAGGAGCGGATGCTCTTCACCCCCCGGATGTTCCAGGTGATCAACACCGTGGCACCCGAGGTTGGGGAGCGCTTCGCCGATTTCTACAACTCCGTCTGGGCCGACGGGGCGCTGCCGCGCAAGGTGAAGGAACTGATTTTCACCGCGGTCGGTGTCTCCTACCGGTCGCCCGCCTGTCTCATCCACATTATCCCCGCCATCGAAGCCGGCGCCACCGATGAAGAGATCTTCGAGGCCGTGGCAGTGGGAATGTTGGCGGCCGGCTTTGTGCCCAATGGGCCTGGCATCCCCTATGCCTTCCAGTATGCTGTGAAGGTGTTAGAAATCGCGCAAAAGTACCGTGCGGGCGAGCCCTGGGAGTACATCAAGCCGCACGAGTTCCGAGTGTAGCCCGGCGACGGAGCGTGAATGGGAGCCAGGGAGCAGAGAAGCTGAGAAGCCAGGGAGACTCACAGAGCCTCATCCCCTGCACTCCGGCCACTCAGCTTCTCTGCCCTGGCGAAGAGGCCTGTTTGCCGTCGTCTGAGGAAGCCTGGCCTCCCTTCAGAGGTTCCGGCTCATCGGCACCTCACGAGCACCAATCGTCGTCCTGGCCGGGTCTCAACCGACTCAACCTGTCCCCGCCGTACCATCCGAGAGAGGATAGTACACTGTGACACCAAAACAGGAGATCCTGCACGCCTTTCAACGGATCCCCAGCGGCCGGGCCCCAGCGACCACGTTCGGCCTCGGGATGTGGACCATCCGCCACTGGGGGAGCCAGTTTGGCCAGATCGTGGCCGATCCGAAGGCGTACGCGGAGATGATCGTCCGCACGAACGAGAAACTGCAGAGCCCCATGGTCTACGTTGGATCGGGGTTTAACAACTACCTGGCCGCGGCCATGGGCGGACGAATCAAAGAACGACCGTTGGGAGCGCCCGATCTCGAGGAACCGATCATCCGCCAGGGCGCCGACGAACTGGACGCGTTGAATCCCGATGGCATCGGGAACGATCCGGTGATTCAAGGCATCTGGGAGACCGCGCGCCTGGTCGCTGAGGCGATTGGCGACGAGGTTGTCGTGACAGTCACTGCCTGGGGACCCTTCACGCTGGCGGGGCAGCTCTACGGTGTAGAAGATTTCATGCGCGCCCTCTACAAGAAAAAGGGTGAAGTCCACAAGACCCTCGAGTTTGCCACCCGGTTGCTCAAATCCTTTTACCGCCCGCTGGTGGAAGCCAGGACCATCCCGGTCATAGCCGTCTCCGATCCCACTGCCTCTGGGGACCTGATCTCAGCCCGGGTGTTTCGCACCTTCTCGCAGCCCTACTTGCAAGATCTCATCCGGTGGGCGCACGGCTACGATGTGAGCACATGGTTGCATATCTGCGGTGACACCACCGACAAGCTGGAGGACATCGCGGCGACGGGGGCTGATTGCTTCAGCCTCGACTACAAGGTCAACATCGCGGCGGCGAGGGACCGGCTGGCCGGCCGGGTGTGCATCGCCGGAAACATCAACCCCGTGGCGGTGCTGAACCAGGGCACGCCGGACGATGTCCGCCAGGCTGGCCAGGCTTGTCTGGAGGCCGCCGGGAGCGGGGGCGGCTTCATTCTCACGGCCGGGTGCGATCTCCCGCCGACGGTGCCCGAGGAAAACCTGGTGGCAATGTTGGCGCTGGGCCGCTGAGGTTTTTTGTTCGGAAAGTCACCACCCAGGAGTGGTGTTATTCCGTCGGGGGAGTGAAAAAGTGACCGGCCAGATTCACCTGTGCGTGGAGAAACTGGCGACGTTAGACTTGAGCCGTTATGAGGCCGCCGTGTACGTGTCGCTTCTTCAACAGGGCGAGGCAACCGTCCTCGAATTGGCCGATCTCTCCGGGGTTCCGCGGCAACGGGTGTACGATGTGCTGGATAGCCTGGGTGGCAAGGGGCTCTGCCGGCGGAAAGGCGAGCGTCCCCGCCGGTACGCAGTGATCGATCCCGAAACCGCCCTGCCTTCGTTGCTCGAGCGGCGCGTACGCCAGCAGAAAGTCGAGAACGAGCGCTACGCCCGGTTGATCGAGGAGTTGGTGGTCGAGTTACGGACGGTGCGCCCAGGTGTGCCCACAGGGGAGAGCCGGGTCCAGGCCGAGGGTCCGACCAGATTGGTTGGCGGCCTGTAGTCGCATGAATGTACCCGTCTCACGAAGCGAGCGGCTATGCTCTTTGTGGTGATTGGCGACGCGAAACCGGACGTAACCCTGGAGCAGATTCGGGCGAATCGCCGGGCCTTTCTCGTCTGGGAGCGCGAAAGCGGCCTCGGCGACCGGTGCCAGACCCTGGCGCGCTACGAGGTGGTCGGGCAATCGCCCAAGCGAACATTTTGGATCATGCGAGCAGACGACCCGCAAGTGATTCACGATCTGCTCGAGTTCTTTGGGGATGTCTGGAACGTGCAGGCGTTCCCGGTGATCGAACGGTCCCTGGTCGACGTGACCCGTGCAGTGAAGGTGCGAAGTGACTGAGGTTCGAATTCTCTATTGGAAGGACATCCCCTATGGAGTGCGGGCCATCGACGGGGAGCGGCGCGTGACCCGCAAGCTGCCTCAAGCGTTCGAGGCGACCGTCGATGCGGCCGCGATGGCGGAGGGCGAGACGGAACAGAGCGCCTATCGCGCCGGCTTCCAGTGGGGGCCAGCACAGCAACGGGCGGATGATCCTGAGGCGGTGGCCGATGCGGTGGTGGGGGAACTCTGCCAGGCCTATCCCCGCGAGCGGTTGATCAAACTGGCTCGCCGGGAGGCTTGAGATGGAAGCGCGCGGCGACGATCTGAACCGTGGCGGGAGGTCATCGAGCGGCGGATGCAGGCGTGCCGCGTTGTCCTGGAGAGCCCGGAACCGGAGGAGCGGCTCGCGGAGTTGGTCCGGACCGTGGAGGGGCACTGCCCGGTTCTGAACATCCTCACCCGGCCCGTCGAAGTGGTGGACGAGGTCGTGTATCGGCGGGGGGAGCAAGATGGCGCGAGCTGAAGTTGACGCCGGGGCGTGCGGGTACAGCGCCGTGATCACGGTACGCCAGATCTCCAAAGATAGCGTCCAGGTGCAGATCGAGAGCGCCTGTGAGATGCTCACCGCCATGAATGAGGAGCTGGCCGCCCTGAAGTGGCGCGGGAAAGACCACCAGGTCTTTCGGCGAATTCCCGAGTCGGCCATCTACAGATGTGCGAGCTGCCACATTCGCCACACCGGCTGCCCGGTCCCTGGGGCCATCATCAAAGCGATCGAGGTGGAAGTGGGTGCGGCGGTGCCACGCGATGTTACTATCCGGATCTCCAAAGATGGCGAGAACCGAATCTAAGCGGTCAAAGGCAGAAGCAGGCGTGCTGAGGGAACGAGGACCAGGGGAACAGAAAGAGGGTTCCTCTCGGCGCTTCATCAAAGGAAGCGCTCACATTGGAGTCCGGTGGGCCGGGTAGGCGAGGGTCGTGCCGGGGCCTTCCCTATCCACACGATCCCAGGAAGAGCGAAGGAAGAAAAGAACGCATGACGGAGAAGGCGAAACACCTGGTCATTTTTCAGCCGTCCGGGAGCCGGGGCGCGGTGGAAGAGGGCACGCTGCTCCTCGAAGCGGCCCGGCAGTTGGGAGTCGAGATTGAGGCGACATGTGGCGGACGGCTCATGTGCTCGAAGTGCCGGGTGCGGATTGAAGAAGGCTTCTTCGAGCGCTTCGGCATCGACTCCGGCATGGACCATCTCAACCTGGTGCTGGAGAAAGAGAAAGAGTTCTTTGCTTCACGCGGTCTGGTTGAGCCCAATTGGCGCCAGTCCTGCCAGGCCGAGGTCCACGGCCCGGTGGTCGTCTTCGTACCCGAGGAGAGCCGGGCCGTCAGGCAGGTGGTGCGGAAATCGGCCCGGGAACTGAAGATCCCCATCAAAGCGGCCGTGCGGCGCTACTACGTCGAGATGGACGCGGCGACGTTGCACGATCCAACCGGCGATTGGGAGCGGCTTCAGGTGGCCCTCGCAGCCGAGCACGGGCTGGAGAATCTCACCGTCGACTACTACACCCTGGTGGATCTGCAGCGAGCGGTCCGTGACGGGGACTGGAAAGTCACCGTGCATATCTGGATGGGGTGCGAAGTCATCAAGGTCGACCCAGGCTTCACCGAGTATGGTCTGGGCCTCGCGGTGGACGTCGGCACAACGACGGTGGCGGGGTATCTGTGTGACCTGGACACGGGCGTGGTGCTCGGCACCGCTTCGATGATGAACCCGCAGACCTCGTACGGCGACGATGTCATGGCCCGCATCACCTACGCCATGACTCAGGAGGGTGGCCTCCAGCGACTCCATGCGGCGATTCTAGAAGGCTTGAACGAGATCGTGAGCCAGGTCTGCGAGGTATCCGGTTTCCAGCCCACGGAGATTGTGGAAGCGGTCCTGGTGGGCAACACCTGTATGGATCACATCTTCCTGAACATCCATCCCAGGTACGTCGGGCTCTCGCCCTTCTCCCCGGCCATCCACCACTCGGTGGATCTGAAGGCACGGGACTTTGGGCTGAAGATCCATCCCTCCGGGAACGTCCACGTGTTGCCCAACGAGGCCGGTTTTGTGGGGGCCGACAATGTGGCGTGCATCATCGCCGAGGAACCCCACAAACAGGACGAGATCATGCTCCTGATCGACATCGGGACGAACGGCGAGATGGTGCTGGGGAACAGCGAGAAGCTCATCTCGGCCTCGGTACCCACCGGTCCGGCCTTCGAGGGCGCCCAAATCAGGTACGGGATGCGCGCCGCCGATGGGGCCATCGAAAAGATCGAGATCGATCCCGCCAGCTGGAACGTGCGCTTCAGAGTCATCGGGCAGGAGGCCTGGAGCGACGAACTGCCGCCGGAAGAGGTCAAGGCGCGCGGTATTTGCGGCTCCGGGATCATCGATTTGGGGTGGGAGCTCTCCAAAGCCGGCGTGGTTGACCAGTCGGGGCGCTTCAGCAAGGAGGGCCATCACCCCCGGCTGCGCGGAGAGCAGGAGCGGCGCGAGTTCGTGATCGCCTGGGCCCACGAGACGGCCATCGGGCGGGATATCACCTTCGACGTCAACGACGTGCGCGCCCTGCAGCTGGCCAAGGCGGCGATGTACTCGGCCGCCAAAATCATGATGCGCCGACGGGGGGTCGAGCGCCTGGACAAGGTGGTGCTGGCCGGTGCCTTCGGCAGCTACATTGACAAGGTCAAAGCGATGGCCAGCGGGTTGTTTCCGGATTGCGAGTTCAACAGTGTCTACGCGGTGGGCAATGCCGCCGGCGACGGCGCGCGCATCGCGCTGTTGAACATTGATAAGCGCGCGGAAGCCAACGAGGTGGCCCGGCACGTCGAGTACGTGGAGTTGACCGTCGAACCGGATTTCGAGAAGCAGTTCGCGGCCGCCATGCACTTCCCCCACATGCACGATGCCTTTCCGCACCTCGACCGGCTCTGGGACAAGGCGCGCCGCGATTGTAACCTGCGACTGCTCCGCAATGTGGGGCCGCTCGCGGACCTGCCCGATGCGGTGTTGCGCAAACTGGCTGCGGTGGTGGAGGAGCAGCGGTATCGCAAGAACCGCCGCATCTTTGAGCAAGGTGGTGAACCCCAAGCGTTGTACATCGTCCGGGAGGGACAGGTAACCCTGCTCGCGAAGCGAAATGGTGCCGAGGAGGTGGTCGCTCAGATCAACGAGGGGGCGATGTTTGGTGGTCGCGCATTCCTCGATGGCGCGAGCCATGCCATCTCCGCTCGCTCAAACACCCTGAATACCCGAGTGCTGGCGATCCCAGCGCTGGTCCTCCGGCCGCTGCTGGCTGAACTGCCGCATCTCCACTCACGAATCGCGGAGTACTCATTTGACGAGGAGGTAGTTTGATGGCTCGTAACTCGCGCGAGCAGGTTCTTCGGTTGTTGCGGGGAGAGAAGATCGACTACGTGCCCAATTTCAGCGGGATGGGCAGTATCACCCTGCACGGGCTCAAACAACTCGGCTATCGCTTCAACGAGGTCCACGTCGATGCGCGCAAGATGGCCGATGCGGCGGCCTCGACGCACCGCCACTTCGGCTTCGAGAGCGCGATCGTACCCTTCGACATGGGTGTCGAGGCCGAGGCGCTGGGTGCCGAGGTCAAATATTACGACAAAAAGGATGAGGACCAGATCATCTACCCGGTCATGTCGAAGAAACTGGCGGAGACAGTGGACGAGCTGGAAATTCGAATTCCGGAAAACCTGGCCGAGGCCGGGCGGATCCCGGTCGTGCTCGAGGCGCTCCGCATCCTCAAGCGCGAGGTGGGGGATGATGTAGCCGTTGGCTCGTGGGTACTGGGTCCATTCACCGAGTTGGGTCAGGTGGTGAACCTGGAAAATCTGCTGAAGATGAGTTTCAAGAAGCAGGCCCTGGTGCACAAGCTTCTGGACGACATGGTCGAGTATCTGTCCAGCCTCGTGGCCCTCTACGTTGAAGCCGGCGCCGACTTCATCACCGTCCGTGAGATGGGCGCCACCAGCAGTATTTTGAGCCCGCGCATGTTCGAGAAGTTGGTGCTGCCTCACCTGCAAGAGTTGTTCGGCCGGATCACAGTGCCCACCGTGCTCCACATCTGTGGAAACACCAATCCCATCATTCATCTGATGGCCCGGAGTGCTGCCAACGCGCTGAGCGTTGACCAGCTCAACGACCTGGCTCGGACGCGCCAGGAGTTGGGCGATGTCGTGTTGCTGGGCAACTACAACGCCTTCGACACGTTGTGCAACGGCGCGCCGGCTGATGTCGAGCAGACCATCAAGGAGGCTATCGAGCGCGGGGCTGATGGCATCTGGCCAGGGTGCGACATATGGCCCACCGTTCCGGCCGAGAACATGCAGGCCATGATGGAAGCCACCCGCCGTTACGGCCTGCGGCCATAGGGGCGCCCCGCCAACGGACACTGATACCGGACAAAAGGAGAACTCTCATGGCAACGTCCGAGCAGGAACAGGAAATTGTGGAGCAACTGAAGAACGGAGTCATCGAATTCGATGAGGACGCTGTCGTCGCGGCGGCCAACGAAGCCCTGGAATCCGGCATGGACGCCTACAAGGCGGTTATGGACGGGCTGGCAGCCGGAATGGATGTGGTCGGCGGCTACTTCGCCAGCGGCGAGTACTTCGTGCCCGAGGTGCTCATGTGTGCCGATGCCCTCTACGCGGGGTTGAACATCTTGAAGCCCCAGATCAAGTTGGACCCCACGCAGCAGGTGAAGGGCTCGGTAGTCATCGGTACCGTCGAGGGCGACGTTCACGACATCGGCAAGAACCTGGTGAAGATGATGTTTGAGGTCGCCGGCTTCACAGTGTACGATCTGGGGCGTGACGTGCCCCTCGAGCAGTTTGTCGACACGTACCTGAACACCGATTCCGACATCATCTGTATGAGCGCCATGATGACCACGACTATGATCGGCATGCCCGTCGTGATTGAGAAGGTCCGGGCGAAAAACCCGAACGCCAAGATCATGATCGGTGGGGCGCCCATCAACGAGGACGTCGCCCGCAAGTGGGGCGCCGATGCGACCAGCAAGGACGCCCCGAATGCGCTCCAGGAAGCGCTCAACATGATGGGCGTCCTGCGCGCCCTGGGCGACCAATTCCACTCCGGCCGCGTCCAGAAAGAATGGGGCGCTGATGGTCTGATGGAGCCCAAGTAAGGTGCGGAGCCGGTTTCACGCGGGCTCGTAGGGCCTGTTCTTCGCTGCCGGCATGAGAGAGTGGAGATGAGCGGTGGCACTTCCCGTTCTCGAGTTCGATCTGAAAACGGCCGGTGCGCTCCAGGCGCCCGTCTCCGATCTGGACTCAAGGGGTGATGTATTTATAACTCTATAAAAGTGGTGTGTACACAGCACTTTTATAGAAAGTGAGATACACCATCGACTCAAGGCATGGCGCACGACCAATGATACCACGGACGTAGGAGGACCCCGATGGCATGGCCAGGTGATTTTGGATATGCCGATCTGCTCGACCAAAAGCAGGTTCCAAAGTACGACTTACGGTTCGAGGTGTTGGGCACTCTGGACGAGGTCTCCTCAGTCCTGGGGGTGGTCCGCCCGCTGACGACCAGGGAGGAGACGAAGACATTGATCGTGCAGATCCAGCGCGATCTCTGTTGGATGATGTCCGAACTGGCGGCGACCACCGACGGGGCCCGCCCCTGCATTTACATTACGCCCGAACGGTCGGATTGGTTGGCGGATGTGATGGAGGAGTTGCGGGCCAAGGTGTCCCTGGACCCGCACTTCATCGTGCCCGGCGATAGTGCCAGCGGCGGCTTCCTCCAACTCGCCCGTGCGGTCACGCGGCGGGCCGAGCGGCTTGTGACATTGCTGAACCATCAGGGCGGGTTGCATAATGGCCAAATCATTGCCTACTTGAACCGGCTCTCGGCCGTCCTGTACGTTCTCGGCCGCTATGAGGACCAGATGGCTGGCGTTCAGAAGGCAACCTTAGCCCGTCCTCCTCGAGAGTAGGGCGCGGCCAACCGACGTCTGGGGAATCAAGTATGACCACAAATCTGCTCCCATTGCCGTACCGGCGTGTGAGTGTCCAACACGTTTCCGTTTCACTCGACGAGCCGGCTATTCGTGGCTACCTGCTAGGCAAGGAGGCCTACCGCCGGACCGACTACATCGTTCTGCGGGGCGAGGCGGGGCAGGCGGTCGTCCGCGTCGAGAAGGCCGAGGCCGAGCCCCTCTTTAGTTCGATCACCGCTGTCGAGGTCCTGGCCCTGCCGGACACCTGTGTCTGGGTGGAAGACCCGGCGGTCGATGTGGGCAATCCCAGTGCCATGGCGACCAAAGCCCATGCGCTAGGCCTCGGTCCCCAGGGGACCCTGATCGTCGAAGGGCTCTACAGCCATGTCAACTTCCTGCACTATCCCGAGCCCCTCGTGATTCGGGCGGTGGAGGTGGCCCCACCCGAGCCGCCCAAGTTGTTCGCGCTGGCTCGTAAGGTGCTGTCGTACGCCGATTTGCCGGCGATCGTGCTGGAGTCGGAACTCATCGATCTGTCGGCTGCAGCGGGTGAGATCCCGGCCCCCGCGTATCTCTTCCCGTGCCGGGCGTCCGGGCTGATCGGTCCCGGCCCCACGTACTACCTGGATGGGCGCCCGGCCCGCCGGGATTGGCTGCTCATCGGGTGTGAACGCAGTCTCCAGGTTCATCGCCACTTCTACGGCGATGAGCCAGCGACGATTGAGATGTGCCCGCGCCGGCTGGCGCCGCCGGCCGACAAGCCGACACTGCTCAAGTGTTGCTTGCTGGAGTCCGGGATCGAGGTCGATGGCCAGACGGTCATTGTGCCCTGGGGAGCCACGCTGCAGCAGGTGGAAGAAGGCCTGCGTGCCCTGGTGGGACTGATGAGCACGAGTCCCTCGCCAGGGTCTCTCATCCGCCGAACTTCGCTCGAGGAGGATCGGGCATGAACAAATCAAAGGCGTGGGATGGTGTCCTGCCCGGCCTGATTCAGAATCGGGCCCGGAAACCGCGGGGGGTGGGGGTGACGGCGGTCCTCGACCGCTGCCAGGGACTGAACGCGACTGAGGATCTCCTGGAACTCACCGGCGATTACGTGGATCATATCAAGCTCGGCTTTGGCACCACTGTCTTCCTGGACGATGGCCTGCTGCGCCGCAAGATCGAGATCATCCGTGCCCGGAACATCGATGTCTACCCAGGTGGGACGCTGTTTGAGGCGGCCGTGTTCCAGGGCGTCTGCGCCGACTATCTGCATCGTGCCTGTGAGCTCGGGTTTACGGCGGTGGAAGTCTCCGACGGCACACTTGACCTCCCCTTGAAGCTTCGTGCCGATGTCATCCGGCGGGCGGCCGATATGGGCCTCAAGGTCTTCACAGAGGTCGGCAAGAAAGATCCGGGCCGGCAGCTTTCCCCGGCGGAGATGAGCGATCTCATCATGCTCGATCTCGAGATGGGGGCCGACAAGGTGATTGTCGAGGCTCGAGAGGCGGGCGTGCGCGTGGGAATCTACGACGAGAACGGGCGGGTGGTGGAGGAACGCCTCAACGTGATTCTCGCCGGTCTGGATGGGATCGATCGGGTGATCTGGGAAGCACCCCTCAAGCACCAGCACGAGTACTTCGTGCTGCGCTTCGGACCCAACGTCAACCTGGGCAATATCCGCCCCCAAGAAGTACTGGCGCTGGAGGCGCTGCGCTGTGCCCTGCGGTTCGAGACCCTTCAGCAGTTCGTCGAGCACCCAGAGCGATCCGATTTCCCGGAGGTTGGGGATGAGTGCGGCTGCAGCGACGGGACATCTCGGTGAGGGACCGGCCGCGGAACTGATGGCCTCGGCCTACCGCTGGGAGGTAGACCTCGCCCCAAGTCTCTGGCCGGGGCTGGGGCTCACCGACCTGGCGCACAGCCTCATGTTGATCGAGGTGGGGGTCATCCCGCCGGGCGTGGGCCGGCGGCTGGTCGCCCTTCTCCTGGAACTGCACGCTCTGCCGGCGAACCAGTTCCCCCTCGATCCGGCGCTGGGCGACGCTTTCACGAACCGGGAGCACTGGTTGGCCGAGCGCGATCGGGGTGCGGCCGGATGGTTCTCCGCCGGGCGGGCGCGACGCGAGGCAACGACCGTGGCCTACCACCTGGCGGTGCGCAGCCGCGTGCTGATGCTTGCCGGGGAGCTGGCCGCCTATTTGCGGGTTCTTCTCAGCCAGGCTGAGGCCCATGTGGCGACGGTGATGCCAGACTACACCTACCTGCAGCAGGCCCAGCCGACGACGCTGGCGCACTACCTCCTGGGGTTTGGCTCCGCCGGACTGCGCGACCTCGAGCGGCTTCAGACCGCCTTCCGGCGGGCGAACCTCAGCCCGGCAGGCGGCGGCAGTACCAACGGCTCGCGGCTGCCCCTGGACCGCCAGCGGCTGGCAGAGCTTTTGGGCTTCGATGGCATCGTCCTTCACCCGCGGGATGCCATGTGGCAGGCCGATGCCCCGGTCGAAGTCATGGCGACGGTGGTAGCGCTGCTTTTGAACCTCGACCGGCTGGCCGAGGATCTGCAGATCTGGTGCACGCAGGAGTTTGGCCTGGTAGAACTGGCGGATGCTCACGCGCGGACCAGCCGGATCATGCCTCAGAAAAAGAACCCCTATTCCCTGGCTTTCGTACGGGGCCTGACGGGCGAGCTCATCGGGCAACTGGCGGCGATGGCCTGCGTGGGCAAGACGCCCTCGGGCCAGATCGACAACCGGATCTTCGCGTACCGAGAGATTCCGCGCGCCCTGGACCTGGCGATCGCCACCGTGCGCTTGATGGCCGGTGTTCTGGGCGGCCTGACGGTCGACCGGGCGTTGATGGCGCGGCGCGCCGCGGAAGGGTACACTCAGGCCACCGACCTGGCCGAGGTTGTCATGCAGGCGGCCGGGCTCGACTACAAGACGGCCCACACCATCGTGGGGCGTGCGGTCCGGCTGGCACTGGCGGGGAGCGGGGGGAACCTTCGGATGCCGTTGACCGCCGGTTTGATCGATACCGCGGCTCTGGAGGTGCTTGGGCGACCGCTTGGACTCACCGAGGAAACCATCAGCGCCGCACTCGATCCGGTCGCCATCGTCGGCGCACGTGAGGGGCCAGGGGGTGCGGCCGCGCAGCCAGTGAGGGCCATGCTGCGCCAGATCCGCCAGGCTATGGAGGCCGCAGAAGAGTGGCAGCGCGAAACGTCCCGGCGTCTGGCCGATGCCGAGGCCCGGTTATTAGAGCTCGCTCGCAGCTTTGAGAAAGACGGAGGTGATGGGTGATCTGGGAGGTCGTGGTTCACGTCTGCCGGGAGGTTTTGCTATGCCCGTCCACATGATCGACTCCCTCATTTATGGAGGCGCGTGGGGAACGGATGAGACGCGCGCTATCTTCGATGATGGACCTCGCACCCAGGCGTGGCTGGACATTATCGTTGCGCTGGCGCAGGCCCAGGGTGAACTTGGGCTGATCCCGCCGGAGGCCGCCGAGGAGATCGCACGAGTCGCCCGGGTGGAAAACCTCGACCTGAATGAGGTGCGGAAGGGGTACGAGGCGACCGGCCACTCTATGCTGGGACTCATCCGCGTGCTGCAGCGGACCTGCCGGGGGAACGCCGGTGAGTACATCTACTATGGCGCGACCGTCCAGGATATCACCGACACCTGGACGGTGCTCGCGCTGCGCCAGGTGTGGGACATCGTTTTTCGCGACCTACGCGAGATTGAGAGCACGCTCCTGGCGTTGGCCCAAACGCATCGCGATACCCTGATGGCAGGGCGGACCCACGGCCAGGCGGGCCTGCCCATCACCTTCGGGTTCAAGGTGGCCGTCTGGATGCGCGAGATTCGGCGGCACATCGAGCGCCTGAAGGATCTTCGCCCGCGCCTGGCGGTGGGACAACTCTCCGGCGGGGTGGGCTCGCTCTCTTCCTTCGGTGAGGTGGGGCTGGAGTTGCAGGAACGCTTCCTCCATCGGCTGGGACTGCAGCCCCCGGATATCGCCTGGGATACCACGCGGGATACGCTGGCCGAGTTCCTGAACGTTTTGGCCCTCATCGCGAGCACCTTCGACAAGATTGGTCAGGAAGTCTACAACTTGCAGCGACCAGAACTGGGTGAAGTGCGCGAGGGGTTTGTCCGTGGGGTGGTGGGCAGTATCACCATGCCCCACAAGCGCAATCCCGAGATCGCCGAGCACCTGGGCACCCTCGCGCGCCTGATCCGCCACCACGCCGCCGCGCTGACGGAAAGCCTGGTCCACGACCACGAGCGCGACGGCCGCTCGTGGAAGGCCGAGTGGGCTACCATCCCCCCGGCCTGTGTGATGATGGGCTCCGCGCTCCGCCTGGCAAAGACGATGGTCACCCACCTGGAGGTCGACGCGGCCGCCATGCACCGCAACCTGGAAGCGACGCGCGGCTACGTGCTCTCAGAGGGGGTCATGCTCGCGCTGGCGCCCATCGTGGGCAAGCAGACAGCTCACACGATTGTGTACGAGACCGCGATGGCTGCCTTCGAAGCCGGGCGGCCGCTCAAGGCGGCCCTCCTGGAGGAGCCACGGGTGCGAGCGCATCTCTCGGCCCATGAGATCGAGACGCTCATGGATTACCGCCAGCAGGTGGGACTCTGCCCGGAGTTTGTCGACCGGGTGGTGGCGCTTACCGAGGCAGACCAGGCGCGCGATCGGGCGTACCTGGGCGGGCTGGCATAGAAGCTATCTACGATAGGAAGTCAGAGGAACTCGCAGTGGTTCGCATGCGCTCTCAATTCTCCCGAGTTCTCCCAAGTTCCCTCCGGCACGGGCATTGCCTGTGACTTGAGCGGAACAGGACGTCTGAGGTTGGCTATGCGTCTTTCCGAACTCCCACGAATCCGGCTGGCTACGCTCCCGACACCCCTGGAAGAGGCGGCACGACTCTCCGAGGCATTGGGTGGTCCGCGGATTCTTTTCAAACGGGATGATCTGACCGGTCTTGCCCTCGGGGGGAACAAGGCCCGCAAACTGGAGTACTTGCTGGGCGAGGCCCTGGATCAGGGTGCCGACGTGGTCGTCACCGGTGCCGGCCCCCAGTCCAACCACGTGCGTCTCACGGCCGGGGCCGCACGCAAATTGGGGCTCGATCCAGTCCTGGTGATGTACGGAGATGCCCCCACTGCGGTCCAGGGCAACTATCTTCTGGATCACCTGATGGGGGCTGAATTTGTTTTCACCGGGAGCGCCGACCGTTCCTCGGTGGATGGCGCCTTGGAGGAGGTCGCGGCGGACCTGCGTCGCCGCGGCCGC
>DOUV01000828.1 GCA_003520455.1 Chloroflexota bacterium
AAGGTAGAGACGGCCCGCTGGGCCGGCTCCCGCCGTCGTCGCCCGGCGAAGCCCTCGTCGTCGGCGTGCCCGATGCGGTGGCCCCGCAGATTGGGGACGAGGCCCGGCGGGTGGCGGAAGTCCTCGGCACCGACCGGCTGCTGCTTGGTGCCAGTGCCACTGCCGAGCGAGTCGCCCTGGCCGCACGCCAGGCTCAGGTCATCCACCTGGCCTGTCACGGTCGCTTCTTGGCCGCGAGCCCCCTGGCCTCTGGCCTCAAGCTCGCCGACCGCTGGCTGACCGTCCGCGATATCTACGCCTTGCGCCTCCAGGCGGCGCTCGTCACCCTCAGCGGATGCGAGACGGGCCGCACCGCGATCAGTTGGGGCGACGAACTGGTCGGGTTGGTGCGAGGCTTCTTCGCTGCCGGCGCCCCCTCCCTGGTTGTCAGCCTCTGGACGGTCAACGACGAGAGTACCGCCGAGTTGATGACCGGCTTCTACAATGCCTGGCGAGCGGGCGCCCCCATCGCCGCGGCCCTGCGGGCCGCGCAGTGTGAGCTCCTCGCGACGCGACCCCACCCGGTCTTCTGGGCGCCCTTCATCCTGGTAGGCCATCCATGAACGCGACCAATTCATTCCGCCTATTCATTGTGTTGAGCCTGGTTCTGGCTCTCGGCCCCGGATCGCCGGCGCGTGCTCAGGACGAGACCCCTCGTTTTCGCGCCCAACAGGCGATCGTCCGCCTGGTCCCCTCCGCGGATGTGGACGCGTACAACGCCCGCCACGGGACGCGCGTGCTCGCCTCGATTCCCTCCCGCCACCTCTACCTGCTCCAACCCATCAGCCCCGAGGCTGAGATGGCCCTCAAACTGCGGCTGGAGACCGATCCTCGCACCGTGTGGGCCGAACTGAACTTCGAGGGCCGCGCGCCCGAGGGCCGCCCGCGCAATTTTTTCGTCAGCGTCACCACCGATCCCGCGCCCTACATTGGGCAGTACGCACCCGACCTCCTTGGCTTCGGTCCCGCTCACCGCCGGAGCAACGGTGCCGGCGTGGTCGTCGCCGTGGTGGACACCGGCGTGGATGCCAGGCACCCGGCCCTGGCCAGCCGGGTGCTCGACAGCGGCTGGAATTTTCTGGAGGGGAACGCCGATACCGCCGACGTGGGCAATGGCCTGGACGATGACGGGAACGGTTACGTGGACGAGATGACCGGCCACGGCACGCACGTCGCCGGGATCATCGCGATGGTGGCGCCCGCCGCCAAGATCTTGCCGGTCAAAGTCCTCGACAGCGATGGCGGCGGTGATGCCTTCTTCGTGGCCGCGGGTATCTACTACGCGATCGATCACGGCGCGCGGGTCATCAACCTCAGTTTGAGCTCGACGGTTTTGTCCAGGGTCGTCGAGGAAGCCGTCGCGGAGGCGCGGCGGGCCGGCATCGTCGTTGCGGCAGCCGCCGGCAATCTCGACCGCGAGGAGCCCAAGGAGTACCCCGCCGCGGATCCCAGAACGTTCGGGGTCGCTGCCACCGACGCTGACGACCGCAAGAGCGACTTCAGCAACTACAACGAGACTGTCACCATCAGCGCTCCCGGGACCAGCATTTTCAGCTCGATTCCCGAGGAACGTTACGCCAGTTGGAGTGGCACCAGCATGGCGACTCCCTTTGTCTCCGGTGCTGCCGCCCTCCTCTTTGCGCAACACCCGGGCTGGTCCGTGCAACAGATCGGCGAATGCTTGACCGGAACGGCCCGCGATCTGAACAGCCTCAACCCCGAGTACGCCGGCAAACTCGGCGCCGGCCGCCTGGATGTTGCGGACGCGGTACTGTGCGGCGTCCCGCCCGGCGCGCTCCAGGCCGATCTCAACGGCGACGGCGCCGTCGGCATCGCCGAGCTGCAGACCCTGAGTAGCCACTGGTCTGCCACCATCGGCAGTGTTCGCTACGACCGACGCCTCGACCTCAATTTGGATGGGTCCATCGACTTGACGGACTTTGCCATTGCTTCTCAGGAGTGGTCCCCACCGTGAGGGGTTTATCGCAGCACAACCGGGCAGGATCAACGGGAACTCGGCGAGTGAGCGACCTGCCGGGTTCCCGCCGAGCCGCCCCTTTGCAGGGATCTTCAATCTGGAGGTCCCCCGATTTTCCCCGTCGGAGACGCGGGGCCTCCGGCCAGAAAGAAGCGTTTTTTCCTTGACGAGCACGCCGGGATGTATTTCCGCCTCCTGGCGGCCCCTCTCCTCCAAGAGCAGCATCTTCTCACACGTAAGGAGGTCGGGATTTATGCAAAGACGTGCATCGCTACTGTCGGCCCTGCTGGTGGCACTTGCTCTCCTGAGCCTTGCCAGCGTGGCCTGGGGGGCACCACCGCAGGAGAGCAGCCCGAACGAAGTGCTCACCTGCCGCGTCCGAATCACCGGTTTCACCACCGATGACACGAGCGCAGTGTGGCAGCTCGAGAACCAGGGCATGTCGGAGGCGACCATCAGCCGCGTCGTGTTGCGCTACCCCACCGACAACGGCGAGGTGAACGAAGCCTCGCTCAATGGACCGATTTGGCAAGGTTCAACCACGAATAATCCGGCCATCTTGACTCCCACCGCGGGCTCACGCGACGACCGCACGATTGCGGCGGGCGAGCAGGCCTCTCTCACCATTCAGTTCGCCAATGCTGCCGCCAATGCACCCTACCAGGTCACCATCACGTTCACCCAGGGCTGCATGGCAACCGACGTCGTCGAGCCGCCTCCTCCCACAGAGACGCCCCCCGCGGTGGTCAACATCCACGGTGTGATTCTGACGGTCAACGCCACCAGTGAGACTGAGGGGACCCTCACCGTCGAGACCATGAGGGGGACCGAGACCGTCAACGTCAGCAGTGAGACCACCATCGTGGGCGATCGCGGCCTGGCCTTGACGCTCAATGACCTCCAGCCCAGCATGGTCGCCGGCGTGCAGGGCACGCGGGCCGAGGACGGGTCGGTCGACGCCGTGAGGATCGAGGCTCGGCTGGCGGTGGTCGAGTTCCCGGGTGTCGTCCTCAGCATGCCGGATGGTGGAGGAGCCGGTTCATGGCGAATCGGTGCCGCGACCGTGACTGTCGACGAAAACACTCAGATCGCGGGCGAGCCCACGGTCGGCAGCCTGGTCAGGGTGACCGGCATCCGCCAAAACGATGGGATCGTGCGTGCGCTTCGCATCTGGGTTGTGCGGGACCCTCGCGAGAATCAGCCGGTCAGGTTCCGCGGGCCAATCCAGACAGTCGGCGAGAGCCAATGGGTTGTCGCGGGCGTGACCGTCGCAGTTGACGCTAACACCGAGATCGTCGGAACGCCCGAAGAGGGTCGCATTGCCGAGGTGCTTGCCCGTGTCCAGGCGGATGGCAGCCTGCTGGCCGTGCACATTACTGTGCTGAACCGCAGGGTCGGCGAAGTCGTGTTCCGCGGGCCCATCAATGCCATCGGCGATGATTACTGGATGGTCGGCACCATCAAGGTTAACATTACCAGCGAGACTGTCATCAGTGGGACCCCGGCTGTCGGTCTGAAGGCGCTGGTCCGGGGTCAAGTTCAACCAGACCGCAGTGTGACGGCCACGAGCATCAAGGTGATGGAAGAAGCGGCTGCGGGTCCACTGGTCGAGTTTGAGGGGACCGTGGTCAGCATGCCGGTCGAGGGCACGAGTGGCGACTGGGGCTTCTCGGACGTCCACGTCCGGCGCGGTGGACCGCTGGACAGTTCTGTCACGGTCATGGTCGATGCCCGAACCACCCTTGACGAGAGCCGGGCAGTTCTCCAGATGGACGCACACGTGTGGGTCACAGCCATGCGCGAGGGCGAGACGTTGCGCGCTCTGCGCATCCGGGCTATCAGCAACTAGAACATCGGTCAAGTCGTGGTTGCGAGGGTGGGACCATGGTTCGGAGGAACCGCGGGAGCGGCCGGAAGCGCGCTGGAGGGGCGCACG
>DOUV01000679.1 GCA_003520455.1 Chloroflexota bacterium
GAGCGCGGCCAGGATCGCCGCTCGGGGCGGCGGACGCAGCTGGCCACGGCCCACCCGGCGAAATTCGCCAGGACATCGAAGAAGGTGTCGTGCAGACTCCACTCCATATTGATCTCGCCATAATCGTAATTGCGCGCTCGCAGTTCGGACTGTTGCATCAGATACTCGCCGCCCTCCCATATCGCGCTGACGACCGCCAGCACGAAGGCCGCAAACGCTTCACGGTGGGCACCCGTCCAGTGCACCAGCCGTACCAACGCGGAGGTCTGCGGAAGCCGTCGCTCAAGTTCGGACAAAGTATCGAAGATCAGCAGGCTCAGCGCCGCGGCGGTCGTACCATGAGGAATGGCGTCCAACCCGAAACCGAAGAATCTGATCTTGGCCCACTCCCCCTTGTAGATGTTGAAGCGGGGGTGCGAGACCACGTAGCCCAGTACGGCCGGCGCCAGGTAGAATGAGTAGTTCGGATTGTCCACGATCATCGCTCTGAGGGTCGCCTGGAGCGCGGTGACCGTATCCGGGGTGGGCGAGGCGCAGGGCGGATCGAGGAACCGCCCCGTAAGTTCCGGCAAGATGAGCGCGATACTGTTCCCAACTCCATGGGGAAGCCAGGCAGTGTTCAGGTGGAAGTGGCGCCGATTGGCGTCGGCGGTCGCTGCCAGCGCCAGCCAGAGCGCGATCCGCGTGAGTCTGCTACGATTCACAGAACCCCCTCGAGTTTGGATTTTCGACCTTGAATTGCTAGTATTGGTACGGCTCGCGGATGAGAGCATGATACAGAAGACCCTGGCTCTTGGAAAGCAGGTTCCCGCTGCGAGTCTCCAGGACCGGTTCAAATTTCGCGTCTTTGCCAGTTGTTCTGAAATACGTGTGCAGATCGATGGAGCTAAAACCCGAACGTTCGAACAATTCGACTTCAAGCCCGAAATCGCAGGTCGAAGTTCCCCTGGATGAGACTATGAGCAACTCGAATGTCTCGACGGACTCAGCCACGTTGACGCTGGCCACCCTGAATACCTTTGGCGTGCCATTCGCCCGGAAAACGCGTGCCCGGCTGGCAACCGTTGCTCGCGAGCTCAATCACCCTACGCTCGACGTCGTCTGCCTCCAAGAGGTGCAGATGGCGCGCTACGTACCCTTGCTGACGCAAGCCTTCACCCACTTCCCGTTCGCGGCTTTCGAACCTTTTATCTACGCTCCCAAAGGTGGGCTGATGACCCTCTCGCGGCGCCAGTTTGAGCAGACGGACTTTCTGCTCTACCGCGAGCGCGGCTGGTGGCATACTCTCTCGATCGCCGATTGGATGCTCCACAAGGGCGCGCTGCTGACCCGCATGACCGTCTTCGGCACGCCCGTGATTGTTATCAATACGCATCTGATTGCCAACTACGATGGCGACTGGTCGCACGACAACCGCTATGCTCAGATCGAAGCAACCGAACTGCGCCAGCTTGCCGGCCTCGTGAACCGCCAGGACCCAGCCGCACTGATCGTTGTGGCCGGCGACTTCAACTTTCCGCGCCGCAGTTGGCTCTACCACGAATTTGTCGAGGCGATCGGCGCCGAGGACCCGCTGAGCGATCACACCGCCCCAACCTTCCGCCCACCCTTCCTCCTCGATCCGTCCCTGGCCGAGGCCATCGACCACGTCTTCATCCGTCCACCACGTGGCGTGCTGATCGGTCACACCGCGGAATTGCTCTTCGAGCACAAGGTCCGCCTGGTTGGGGGGCGACGAGCCTACGTCTCGGACCATCTGGGGATCTCCGTCACTCTCCAGTGGCCTCGCCAACATCCTGACTCTCACACCTACTCCCATCACGCGTCGAAGGGCTTCGACGGTCCACGCGCGGGTTGAGTCCTTGATCCCCGCAGTCTGGCCTGCTACAATCCAGGGAGAGTGGAAGAAAAGGCTCGCCTGGTGAAGGGGACCATCATGTCAGAGATATCCCCCGAGATCTCGTCCCCGACATTCGACGCTCTGGTCGTCCGCGCGCGCCTCATCCCGCCACGTCTCCGTCCGCAACTCATCCCCCGCCCGCGCCTCGACCATCTTCTCACGCGCCTCAGCGATTACCCCCTTACGCTCATCAAAGCGGAGGCCGGCTATGGCAAGACGACTGCCATCGCCAGTTACCTCGCCCACTCCGGCCTCTCCTCCTTCTGGTACAACATCGGTGATGGTGACACCGACCCACTGATTTTTCTGCTGCACCTCATCCACGTCTTCCGCAGCGTCTATCCAACGGTCGGTGATCGGGCGCTGGCCCTGCTTCGCGAGGAGGGAGGCGCTCTCCGGCTTTGGACCCCGGCCGTCGACACGCTGGCCAACGATCTGCTCGACGCCCTTACGGCAGAGACAGTGTTGGTCCTCGACGACTACAGCACGGTCAATCAACCGGAGGTAAATGCGATCACCGAGCGGCTGATCGAATCCATGCCGCCGCACCTCCACCTGGTCGTTACGTCGCGCTCCATGCCCAGCCTGCCAGGCCGGGCCCGCTGGCGCGCCAGTGGTGAGTTGCTCGAACTCGGTCGGGCCGATCTGGCGTTTACCACTGAGGAAATCGCGGCGCTCTTTGCCCAGCAGGTCGGCACGACCCTCACCCCTGAAGCGGCCCGCACCCTCGCCGCCGAAACCGAGGGCTGGCCGATCGCGATCCACCTGTTGAGCGACGGTATCGACTCAGCTCACGCCCGCGGGTTGGATGAGTTGCTTCGTCGCCTGCCGGGGCCCTCCGAATTGCTCTTCAACTATCTGGCCGAGGAGGTCTTCTTTCGCCAGCCGCGCGAGGTGCAGGCCTTTCTCGTCGAGACCTCGATCCTGCGCCAGCTTGAGCCTGAGGTCTGCGATGCACTCCGCGAGCGGGCCGATTCGGGCGAGCGCCTGCGCTACCTCGAAACACATTCGCTCTTCGTTGCGCGGGAGGGGGCCTATCGGTACCATCACCTCTTCCGCGATTTTCTCCTGCGGCGCATCGATGACGGCACCGGTGACCGCGGCCGCGCTCTGCACAGCAAGGCCGCCGCCTACTACCGCGCTCGCGGTGACGACGAAGAAGCCGTTTACCATCTGCTCGCCGCGGCCGAGCACGTCGCCGCCGCCGATCTGTTGGCCATGATTGCCCGTCCCATGGTACGGAGCGGCCGGCACCAGGCTCTCGCCGCGTGGCTCGACCAACTGCCCGCCGACCTGCTCGATACCCACCCCGACCTCCTGCTCGCGCGCGGCCACGCCCACCGCTTCGCCAGCAGGTACGCCGAGGCGCTAG
>DOUV01000691.1 GCA_003520455.1 Chloroflexota bacterium
CAGCTCGACCGTCGTCATGCCGAGCGGGTTGGGGCGGCGCGGCGACCGGGTGGCGAAGACGCCGTGCGGGCGGTCGTCAGTCGGCGGTGTGACCACCAGATCGAAGCCATCGGAGCGATCGAAGACCCACAGGACGACGAGGTGGGAGAAGCCCTCGATGTCGAGCAGGCCCGCTTCGAACTCCGGTGCGAGCTCGAGCACGCCCTCGGCGTCTGCCGGGCCCCGGGGCCCTTCGGGATCTGCTCCACGCCCACGTAGGGCGAACGGACGAAGCCGATCGGACGCAGAAGGATGTCCATGGCGCCTTTCTACACCAGATCGCCGGCGGACCCGGAACGCCGCAGTGCGGCGCGGACCCGGGGCGCCCTTCGGATAGACTGCGCGTGGGCCGAATCCGGTCCGCCCCGAACCCGCAGGAGGTCCGTTTGACCCAGGCCCGTTCCGAGTCGTCCCCCGAAGTCCAGCTGCGTCAACTCGTCGCCAGCTTCGCCAAGCCGATCCACCGTCGCGCCTGGTGGCAGCTGGCCAATACGCTGATCCCCTACTTCCTCGGCTGGGCGCTGATGGCGTGGAACGTGCGCGC
This sequence comes from Chloroflexota bacterium, assembly GCA_003520455.1. The sequence goes on from DOUV01000691.1 coordinate 584, forward strand.
CGGAGGCTCCTACCTGCTCACCCTCGGCCTCGGCGTCGTCACCGCGGGGCTCTACGTCCGGCTCTTCATCATCCAGCACGACTGCGGTCACGGCTCCTTCTTCGCCCATCGCAAGCTCGACCACATGGTCGGCGCCTTCCTCGGCGTCCTGACTCTCTTCCCTTACGGCTACTGGAAGAAGACACACGCCATTCATCACGCCACGGCCGGCAATCTCGACCGGCGCGAGTTCGGCGACGTCGTCACCCTGACCGTGCGCGAATACGAGACGCTGCCGTGGTACCGGCGGCTCGGCTACCGCCTCTACCGCAGCGCGCCGGTGCTGCTGCTCATCGGTCCGAGCTACCAGTTCATCCTCAAGCACCGCTTTCCGTTCGACATTCCGTTCGCCTGGAAGAAGGAGTGGGCGAGCGTGCTGTGGAACAACCTCTTCCTCGCCCTGGCCGGCTGGGGGCTGGTCTCGTGGCTGGGCTGGAAGACGCTGCTGATGGTCGAACTGCCGATCCTGGTGATCGCCGGCGCGGCCGGGGTCTGGCTCTTCTACGTCCAGCACCAGTTCGAGGAGGTCTACTGGGATCGCCAGGAGAACTGGGACCCCGACAAGGCCGCCCTCGAGGGGAGCTCCTTCTACGACCTGCCGAAACTGCTGCACTGGTTCACCGGCAACATCGGCTACCACCACATCCACCACCTGGCGGCCAAGATTCCGAACTACCGGCTGCGCGAGTGCTTCGAGTCGAGCCCGCTGCTGCAGCAGGCTCCGCGCCTGACCTTCTTCGAGAGCCTGCGCTGCGCCCGCCTGAAGCTCTTCGACGAAGAGCGCCGCCGCCTCGTCCCCTTCTCCGCCCTCCGCCCCGCCTGAAAATTCAGTCAAAGGCAATTTCCGGCGAAACCCGGAGAAATTCAGTCAAAGGCAATTTCGGCGCACCTTCTCGCGATTTCCCCGGACCTCCGTTCTTCCCCAGGGCTCCACTGCATCCGGTGGGTAGCGAGATGCCGCGATGAGGACGAAAAGACTCCAATGAGGGGGAGCATCCTCCGGCCCCGGGCTCTTGGATCTCGTGCGCACCGGGGGCGGCACCGCTCGGAGCTCGCGTCCTGCGTCCGCCTCCTGCTTCTTCCTCTCTGAGCCGGCGTCTTTTCTCGCAGTTCCTTCCGTGGCCTGGCAGATCTCGGCGCTCCGGGCGCTGACCCGGACGACCCGCATGCATCGCTGAAGAACCTCCTCACTCGGATTCCTGAGGTTCGGTGGGGTTAATTGCCTTTGACTGAATTTCGGGGAGGGTGAGGACGAGGGCGTAGCGGTCGGGATCGCCCATCCACGCGTCGCGTCGCTCGATGAGCTCGAAGCCGTCCGACTCCCATTCGGCTATCGCCACGTCGGGCGCGATGCCGTGGCCTCCCCGGTCGGGTGTGCCCGCCAGGCGGCGCCAGTGTTTCTGCGGCACCGTATCGACGATCACAAGGCGCCCCCCGGGAGCGAGCGCGAGGGCCAGGTCGGCGCGCATCGCCGCGGGATCGGTGAAGTGGTGGTAGACCATGCGCAGCAGCACGACGTCGCAGCACCCCGCGGCGAGACCGCTGCGCCGATCGTCGCCATGGACCGCCTCGAGGTTCTCGACCCCGGCCGCCTCGGCGGCGCGGTGGATCCCGGCCACCAGCTCGTCGGTGACTTCGGTCGCCCAGACCTTTCCCGTCTCCCCGACCCGCGCCGCCCAGCGCAGTGCCCACTCCCCCTTGCCGGCACCCACGTCGGCCACCCGGGATCCGGTCCTGAGCCGCATCAGGGAGGCCAGTTCGGCCGCCTCGGCTGCCGGATCCCGATCGGCCGCCCACGAAGCGGAAGCCAGCCCGACACCGGCCGCGAGCAGAAAGGCGAAGAGTCTCCGTGGTCGGCGCATGCCTCAGTGTAGCCTCTCGGCCCGCCGGTGACACGGCTTCACTTCGACCCCTCCCCGCGCAGATCGTCACCCGCTTCGAGGACTCGGAAACAGCGACGGTCCCCGGGGCGAGGAGCTCACCTCTCGACGGTGACCGGCTGGCGCAGGGTGAGCCGCAGCTCGGTGCCGGCGGGCAGTTCGATCTGCTCCCCCTCGGTCGCCGCCGCGACCGCGGTACCTGCCGCAGCGCCGACGACGCCGCCGATGATCCTGCCGCGATCGTTCTTCTTCGCCTGATTGCCGAGGATCGTCCCGATGGCCGTGCCGGCGACGATCGTCGCGGTGTCACGCGGCGTCTCGCTCTTCCCCTCGCGGGCGAAGAAGGCGGTGATCGGCACGTCGCGCCCGTCGATGCGAACGCTCTCGAAGGCGAGCGCCAGGCGGGAACGCCCGCCGACCTTGCGCAGCGGCACCGCTTCGGTGACCCGGCCACTCAGGCGGGCCCCCTCCGGCAGCGCCACCTGGCCGTCGACGAGCACCGCCTCGGAGAGTTCGGCCTCGACCCGATCTCCGACAGTGGCGGTCTGGCTGGAGACTCCGCCGGTCAGGACCAGCCGGATCGGCGTGCCGTCCGCCACCGTGAGGAGCACG
>DOUV01000916.1 GCA_003520455.1 Chloroflexota bacterium
GGACGCTCGGCACCGTCCGCGGCGCTGCCGCCGCCGCATCCGAGCTCCGTGCTGAGGTGGGCGCCACCTTGGAGCGCTGGCAGGGATTGGTGGCACTCTACGAGCGCCTGGAGAGTGTGGATCTCGATTCAACCGTCAGTAGTGGCTTGGCCGCCGTCGCTGTGGCGTTGGGTAACGTCGAGACACTGACGACACGCGTGCGAGGTGGCCTGGACCGGGCTGAGGCGAACTTGGCCGAGTTTGACCAATCGTTAGCAGTGCTCGACAAGGGGCTCGCCGCCGCCGAGCAGGCGGTCACCCGAATGGCGGATGCCGTTCAGGCGCTTGAAGACCACCTGGAATCGGCCGGGGAGCGCGTTGCACCGCTCACGGAGGCGGTCGGAGGCTTCTTCAAGGGACTCATCAGTAAGATTCCCTTCGGGGTGGGCGATCGGATTCTGGCAACGCTCGAGCATGTTGAGGCGGTTGTCACGACAGTACCAGAGGCCATCACCAGCTTGAACACTAACCTGATCGGTCCACTGCGCCAGCGCTTCTTCCCGCGGGAGGGCGACGACATCCGCGTCCGGCTCTTTGATCCGCTCGTCGCGGCCCTCTTTGATCCTGCTGACAAGATGCTGGCAGCTGTCACCGTTCTGGCTGAGCGTTGGCAGGCACAGCTGGCCGAACCGGCCGAACAGAGGCTCAAGACAAGGGCCGAGATACGCAACGCCATCACTCAGTACAAGGCGGATCACCACCTGACCTGACTGGTGTTCCGGGGACACGGATCGAGGGTCAGTCGAAGCCGCTTCCGACCCTCGACTGAAGAAGAGGGCCGATGAGGCCCTCTTCCTTTTTTGCGCCCTGTCCAAAAGGACACTCTGGCTCCCCCGAATAGCGGATGTCGCGTCCTTCGTCGCCGTGGTAAGATCAACGGTCCGACCGCGACCAGCGAACAGCGATTGTCAGTGGTCGGTGGAGTGATTTCTGAGACGTCTTTGGTCGTTGCCCTATCAGCGAAGTCCCAACCACTGATACTGGGCAAGGAGAAGGTATGAAAGGGGTACGTACACTCCGGCGGTTGTTAGCCTATCTTCGCCCCTATCGTACCCGGGTGATTTTGGGCTACGCCTCAATGCTCGTGGTGACGGCGCTCAACCTGGTGATCCCCTGGGTGGTTCGCGCCGTGATCGACCGTGGCCTGGTCGGCGATGACCGGCGCTTCTTGCTGCTCGCAGCTGGCGCTGTGGTCGCCATCAGTCTGGTGCGGGGTCTCTTCGCCTTCGTTCAGATTTATCTCGGCCAGTGGCTCTCCTTCCGGGCAGCCTACGATCTGCGCAACGCCTTTTACCAGCACGTCCAGGCTCTCTCATTCAACTTCCACGATCGCGCTCAAACCGGCGATCTCATGAGCCGCGCCACGAGCGATGTCGAACAAACCCAACGCTTTGCGGGTGAGAGCCTGATGGAACTGGTTAACGCGATCATCCTGATGCTTGGAACGATCGGCGTGATGGTCTGGGCCGACGCCCGGCTGGCGCTTATCACCCTGCTGCCCTTCCCGTTCCTGATCGCCGTCACTCTGCGGTTCGGACGGGTGATCGAGCCCAAGTTCAAGCGCATCCAGGAGCAGATGGGCCGGCTGGGAACTCTCATGCAGGAGAGCCTGACGGGCATTCGCGTGGTCAAAGCCTTCGCCCGGGAGCCATACGAGATCGAGAAGTTCGAGCGCGAGAATCAGGAGTTCTACAGGCGGCGAGTCAACCTGGTCTATACGTGGTCCAATAATTTCCCGTTTTTGAACTTTCTGGTCGCCCTCAGTACAACGTTGGTTCTCTGGTTCGGCGGCTTACAAGCCGTTGCAGGCGCCGTGACGGTCGGCACGCTCTTCGCCTTCGTCTCCTACGTCCTCCAGATGAACGAGCCAGTGCGCCGTCTGGGGTTCCTGGTCAACCGGGTCTCCGAGGCCCTGGCCTCTGCTCGGCGGATCTTCGAGATTCTTGACACCCCCTCGAGTATCATTGAACGGCCGGATGCGATCGAGCTCAAGACCGTGCACGGCCATGTGCGTTTCGAAAATGTCAGTTTTGGCTACCGTGAGGGCCGGGCGATTCTCAAGGAGGTCAACTTCGAGGCCCTCCCCAACCAGATGGTGGCACTGATGGGCCCAACAGGCACTGGCAAGAGCACCATCACGGCGTTGATCCCGCGTTTCTATGATCCCGACGCGGGCCGTGTCCTGGTGGATGGTTACGACGTCCGCGATGTGAGGCTCGACAGTCTACGCCGCCACATTGGCATCGTCCTGCAGGATAACTTCCTCTTCAGCGACACCATCGCCGCCAACATCGCCTACGGTCGACCGAATGCGACCATGGATGAGATCGTCGCGGCCGCAAAGGCCGCTCACGCTGACGACTTCATCGTAAGCTTCCCGGACGGCTACGAGACCCAAGTCGGCGAGCGCGGCGTGACACTCTCGGGCGGTCAGAAACAGCGGGTCGCTATCGCGCGAGCACTGCTCATGGATCCCGGCATCCTGATCCTCGACGATTCGACCAGTAGCGTCGATACCGAGACCGAGTCCCTGATCCAGCAGGCCCTGGCAAGGTTGATGCGTGGCCGGACCACCTTCGTGATCGCCCAACGACTGTTGACGTTGAAGAATGCTGACCTGATTCTGGTGATAGACAAAGGCCGGATCGTCGAGCGTGGCACGCACGAGCAGCTTCTAGCATACGGTGGGCTCTACAAGCGGGTGTACGATCTACAGCTCAGACCCCAGGAGGAGTTTGCCGAGTTGCGGGAAAAGCAGTTAGAGATGGGAGATTAACGTCCTGAGCAGGGGCTCAATCGCGAATCTCCATCAAGGAGGTAGCATGGCGCCAGTATCGCGCGAGCGCAGCAGCGAAGAGATCGAACAGAAAGAGCGTCTGCCCCGCGCGCGCGGCCCCCGGCAAGTTGAGGAAAATCCTGGGGCCGCGTTCGTGCCCGAGGATGACCTCCTCGGCAAGGCCTACGATCCGCGGCTGACACGCCGGCTCATGGGCTACTTACGACCGCACCGCCGCGCACTCTTCTGGTCAGTGGTCCTGCTAATCATCGCCAGCGCTTCGGCCGTCGTCGGCCCAATCTTCATCCAACGCGCGATCGACGAGGGTATCCGGGTCGGCAACCGAGGGACCCTGGGGCTCTTCGTCGGCCTCTACCTGGGCTCTGCAGTGATCGAGTGGATGGCCACGCGCGGCCGGATCGCCCTCATGGCTGTGATCGGAACGAGCGTGGTATGCGAGGTGCGGTCGCAACTCTTTAAGCACCTCCAGTCGCTGACGCTCAGCTTCTACAACAATTACAGCGTCGGCCGCCTGATGAGCCGGCTCCTCAGCGATGTCGGTGTGTTGCAGGACTTTATGACCTGGGCAGTTATCGGCGTCGTGCGCGACGTCTTCATCCTAGGCGGCATCCTGATCGCGATGCTTTCACTGGACTGGCGCCTCTCACTGCTGACCTTCACGGTCTTACCCATCATGTTCTGGCTGACCAACAAGTGGCGCGTTCGGGTCCGTGAAGCCTACCGGGCCGTGCGCCGCCGCATCGCGGTGGTCAACGGCTATCTCAATGAGAGCATCAGCGGGATTCGGGTCACCAAGAGTTTCGTGCGCGAGCAGCGCAACTCAGGCCATTTCGACGATCTCAACTTTGCCCACTATCATGCCAACGAAGAGGCAGCCCGGCTCGCAGCGCTCTTCTTCCCAGTGGTAGATGTCATCGGTGCGCTGGCCACGGCCCTGGTGATCGCCTACGGCGGCTTTCAAGTGCTCGGCGGCGATCTGACGCCTGGCGTACTGGTAGCCTTTGTACTCTATGTGGATCGCTTCTTCTCCCCGATCCGCGACCTGGCACAGCGCTACAACACCTTCCAGAGCGCCATGGCGGCTAGCGAGCGCATCTTCGAACTGCTTGACACCCCTCCCGATATCCTGGACGCTCCTGACGCCACATCACTGGCGCCCATCGAGGGCGAGGTCGAGCTGGACGACGTCTGGTTCAACTACAAACCCGACGAGCCGGTGCTGCGCGAGGTGGACCTCCGTGTCGCGCCGGGCGAGGCAGTGGCCCTGGTCGGCGAGACGGGCGCGGGCAAGAGTACCCTCATCCGCCTGCTGGCGCGCTTCTTCGAGGTCACGGAGGGCGCGATCAGGATCGACGGCCGCGACATCCGCACCGTCACGAGCGAGAGCTTACGGCGGCAGATGGGAGTGGTCCTCCAGGACACCTTCCTCTTCAGCGGCACTATCGCCGATAACATTCGCTATGGTCGCCTCGACGCCACCGATGAAGAAGTTCGTGTCGCGGCCGAAGCGATCGGCGCCGATGCCTTCATTCGCGATCTGCCCGCAAGCTACCTTACCGAGGTCGCCGAGAACGGCGTCAACCTCAGCGTAGGCCAACGGCAAATGATCAGCTTCGCGCGCGCGCTCCTGGCAAATCCTCGCATCTTGATCCTGGACGAGGCTACCAGCAGTGTAGACACAGCCACGGAGCAGCAGATCCAGCGGGCGCTCAGCACGCTCATGGCAGATCGGACCACCTTCGTGATCGCCCACCGCCTCAGCACCATCACTAATGCCGACAAAATCGTGGTGCTGGACAAGGGCCGCATCGTGGAGGTCGGCACGCACGAGGAACTGCTCCAGCGCGAGGGCCGCTACTATGGTCTCTACACGATGCAGTGGGCTCAAAAACGAAAACGGGCGGATCGTGTCGAGGAGCCCCCTCAAGAGCTATCCTAGTGGGTCATCCGACATGAA
>DOUV01000845.1 GCA_003520455.1 Chloroflexota bacterium
AAACGGGTGGCGGCACCAGCACGCCGATCAGCGGCTAGGCGAGTTGGAGCAGGACGGCTCGCCTCCATCCCAGCAGCAGCACGCGTTCTGCGTGCAGCTTCACCGCGATAGTGCGACCAGGACTCATACCGCCTCCCCAGCCTGCCTCGCCCAACAGGAGGAGGCCTACGATACCGCAGGGGAGAGCAAGAGGCCAGTTGGGCAGGGCTTCGGAGCGCCAGTATAGGTCACATGGGGACAGGTGCTTACACGGGAGCACGAACGGCCCGCGTGCCACTTCCAAAATGCAAGGTGGCACTTTTCTCCCAAGAGGCAATCATTCTCCCGGTCACAACTTCTTGTCACCTATCCCGAAACTTCGTTGCGTCCCAGCACAGCTTCGCGCAAACTACCCCTACCAGGAAATCAAACCAGGAGGGAATGGTGCCAAGGGCGAACACGGCTTTGCACCAGAGGGGGCTCGCCTCCTTTTGACTCGCCGTACCGACCATCAATCACCCTGCAATCACGATCCGCGGAACCACGTTCAAAGCTGCTACTCTTTCCGGGGGTGGGCTCTCAATTGGCGCTCGTGGTCGGCAATTCTCTGCACGATACCCGAGGGATTCCTGATCGTACTTTCGTGCTCTGATGTGCGTCAGGTTCCAGCAAGGTACAACAGCTGTGTTTCGATGACTCACCCAGTACTCTGGGAAAAGCTCGCGCGGCTTCGACGCAGCGCCGGCCCCACTGTCGGCACCCGAGAGGGAACGCCCCGTCCGCGCTGCTCAGTGCGCCACCATCACGTGCTTGGTGATCTGGTAGTCGCCGATTGCCTCGGCCGATAGGTCCTTGCCAAAGCCGGATTGCTTGAAGCCACCATGGGGGGTCTCGGAAGCGAGTGGCAAGTGATCGTTTATCCAGACGGTGCCGAATTCAAGCTGAGCAGCGAGACGCATAGCGCGGCCAATGTCTCGAGTGAACACTGAAGCCGCTAATCCATACAGCACATCATTACTCAGGCGGAGGGCCTCCGCCTCGTCATCGAACGCGTCAATCGTGATGACCGGACCAAACACTTCGCTCTGGACGATCTCCGACCGCTGATCGGCGCCTACAATCACGGTCGGCTCGTAGTAATAGCCCTGTCCGAACTGACGCGGTACACCACCACCAGTGAGGACCCGGGCGCCCTGGCTGCGCGCCCGCTCGACAAACCCGCTGACGCGCTGGCGCTGGGCATTGGAGATGAGTGGACCCATCTCCACCTCGTCCTCAAACGGCATCCCGATCTTCACGTCGCGCATGGTCGCGACCAGCGCCTCGATCACGGTGTTCAGACGATTCTGCTCCACATAAACGCGGGTAGCCGCGGTACAATCCTGGCCTGTATTGATCGTGGCGGCCAGCGTTGCTTTGCTTGCCACCAGATCGACGTCCGCGTCGTCGAACACCAGAATAGGCGCCTTACCGCCCAATTCAAAGTGTAAGCGCTTGAGCGTATCGGCGGCGGCGCGCATCACTTTCTTGCCCGTCGCAGTCGAGCCCGTCAGGCTAATCATGCGGATGTCCGGATGCTCGACGAGGGCTTGCCCCGTCTCGTTCCCGCCGGTGACAACATTCACGACGCCGGGGGGGATGCCGGCTTCGGCTGCAAGCTCCGCCAACATCAAGGCCGTCAGCGGTGTGGCAGGCGCCGGCTTGAGCACCACGGTGCAGCCGGCAGCCAGTGCTGGCCCCAGCTTCCACACTGCCATCATGAGAGGGTAATTCCAGGGCGCAATCTGACCTACCACACCTACCGGCTCGCGACGGAAGAGCGACGTATAGTTGGCCATGTACTCACCGGCATTACTGCCGTGCGTGTCGCGGCAGGCGGCGGCGAAGAAGCGTAGGTTATCGATCGCAAACGGGATATCCCCACCCAGGCTCAGAAACTTATATGGCTTGCCAGTGTTCTCCGATTCCACCCGCGCGAATGCCGCGGCGTGCGCTTCCAGCAGGTCTGCCAGCTTCCACAGGACCTTCGCGCGCTCTCCCGGGGTTTTGCGCGACCAACGCCCGTCGTAGTAGGCCGTGCGTGCGCTGGCGACGGCACGATCCACATCTTTATGGCTGGCGTTGACAACCTCGGCAATGCGCTCGCCAGTTGCCGGATTCTCGATTGCCATCCGTCCGCTGTGGCTGTCAGTCCATTCGCCGTTGATCCAGAGAAGATGTTCCATCTTCGCCTCCTATGGGAAGGGATACGTGTCTACCATATTCCAGCGCTTCGCAGTGCGCTCAGCGCCGGAATGACCGAATCCTCGGGTCGAGGTAGGCGTGCAGCAGGTCAATCACCAGATTGAGGATAACGAGGATCGTCGCGACGAAAATCACCATCGCTTGCACCACAGAGTAATCCCGAAGTGTGATCGCATCCAGCGCCAGGGCACCCAGACCGGGAAGCCCAAATACAACTTCGGTTATGACTGCTCCTCCAACCATATATCCAAACTCTACACCCATCACCATCAAGATTGGCGGCGCCACGTTTGGGAAAACGTGACGAACATAGAGGAGCCATGACGGCAAGCCTTTCGAGCGCGCGACTGTGATATAGGGTTCGGACAGCACCTCCATAAAACTGACCCGTGTGATCCTTGTCTGTACTGCCACCGTCCACGCAGCAAGGCTAAGGCTAGGTAACACGTAATGCTTCCATGATCCTCCTCCAGATGTGGGAAGCCAGCCCAGTTGGATTGCGAAGATCAGGATGAATACCAACCCCAACCAGAAAGTTGGAACGGACTGACCAGCGAGTACGATCAGGAGGCTTGCATTGTCCAACAAGGACCCTGGCCTCACGGCTGAGTAGATTCCTAGAGGAAGGGAAATAAGCGTGGAGATGAGGGCTGCGCCCAGTATAAGTTTGAAGGTGACAGGGGCCTTCTCCAACACAACCGCGATGGCCGCTCTCCCGTACCTGTGAGAATAACCAAAATCACCGCGTGCCAGATCCGATACAAACAGGAGTAACTGCTCGGGAAGACTCTTATCGAGGCCCAATTGTTGATTCATGGCCTGGATGGCTTCATCAGAGGCGCCGGGGGGCAGCATTACCTCCGCGGGGCTCCCTGGCACCAGGCGAACGAGGATAAATATGAAGAGAAGCGCTGCTACGAGGACACCCACTCCCTGGATCAAACGCTTGACGACAAACATGACGCTTGCCTTTCTCTTAGCCTGGGCTGCGCGCGATCAAGCAGGATGATGAGGCCTCCCAAGAAACTCCCTTCTTGACGCTCCCAGTCCACCCCGGTGCCGGCCGATGAAGCTCACGTTATTTCCGCATCCACTCTTTTGTGTCACCTACCAGACTGGTCCCTGATGAGCGGAAGTTTTGAGAGACAGCGACAAGGGACGTGAGGAGGAGCAGGCAGGCGTGTAGGGCAAACGCGAGCCAGAGCGGGCTCGAAGTTGAAATGTCCGTGTCAGCAAGCAGATGAGTGAGCCAGCCCAGTTCGTGTTGGATGATCGCGCCGCTCAACATAGGCACTCCATTCAGGATACCCATGAGCAACCCAAAGCTCTGCCAGCCCAGTATCGCACTTGCTTGGGCGAACACCACAAAGGTACAGGAGACCATGAGCCCCATGGTGCTGAGGAGGGCAACCACCTGCCACGGTGGCATCCTCGTATCGACAAACAGGAGTCCACACCATCCCAGCGTGAAACCGCAGTACCCAAGCGTGGTCAAGTGAGATTGGCTTATCAGACCGCGATCCGCTATGGCGCCTGCCAGGGGAGCGCCCAGTGCCAGTGCGATAGGGAATATACTGAGTAGGAGCCCAATCGTGGCTTCCGGCCAGTGCGTGATAGTATCGAAATAGGAACCCGCCCAGAGCGAGTTAAACGCGAGGAAATGCCCTACGATGACGGTATAGGGGATCAGAAGCCAGAGCAGGTGGCGTGCAAGCTCATTCGACGCAGCCACGCGCGGCTGCCGTGGGCCCCCTCCACGAGTTGCCCTAGTACCCTGATCTTGCAGGTTGAGTGGCTCTTGCCAGCCATGCAATGACCAGAGAAGAGGGGGGATCAGCACCAGAGTGAGGACTCCAACAACGAGCATGGGCAGGCGCCACCCGAAGGAGACCGTGACGAGAAGGAGCGGGGTCAAGGCAACGAGGCCGCCAAGATGCCCGCCCGCAATAAGCATACCATTCCAAACGCCGAAGTCTTTACGTTGCGTAGAGGCGAACAACTTCAGGGCTGGAACGTAGATCCCGCCCAGTCCTGCCCCCGTCAGCCCGCGCGCTACCACAGCCATTGTGGGGTTGGACGCGATCGAAAACAGAATGCTCCCCAGAGCCGTTATCGTCAGTGCCATTCCGACCGTTCGTCTCACACCTGCTCTATCGACAGCGATGCCAACAGGGAGTTGGACTGCGGCAAACGCATAGAAAAATGCGGACCCTAAAGTGCCCAGACTGGCGTAATTCAGGTTGAACTCGACTGCAACGTAACTGGAGGTTATCGCGAGGTACGATCTTTGGAAGCCGAGAATGATAAAGCTCGCAATCAGGAGGATCGAAGCAAAACGAGGCGAAAATCGATTCATTTCGGCAAAATCAGATGGGCATTCAATGGAGGCGCCGGGGATCGATCAGCTGCCTCAGCCCATCTCCCAGGAAGTTTGCTCCAAACGCCACGAACAGGATCGCTAGCCCCGGCAGGGTGACAATCCACCAGGCATCCCGCATATAGGTTCTTCCTTCAGCCAGAATGGCTCCCCAACTCGGAGCGGGTGGTGGAACACCGAGTCCGAGGAATTCCAGTCCCGCGCCCGCGATAATCATTCGGCCCACCTGAACGGAAGCCAGCACGATGAGAGGCGGCGCTACATTGGGAAGGATGTGGCGAAAGAGCAGTTGCCTCCTGGTGGCACCAATGCTCCTCGCCGCTATGATAAACTCGCGCTCTCTCAACGATTCGGTTATAGCCTTCGCGAGCCGGCCATAGCTGACCCAACCCCACGCAGTCAGAGCAATGACAACCTTCCATAGACCGGGTCCAAATATACCTACAATAGCCAGCGCAAGGAGGACGAACGGGAGTGACATCTGAAAATCAATGAGTCGCATATAGATCTGAGACGCAATCCCGCCGCTAAATCCAGCCCACAATCCCAGCAATGTCCCAACCAACCCAGCGAGCACCACAGAGAAAAATCCTATCATCAGGGACACGCGCGCGCCGACGAGCATCCGGCTCAGTAAGTCGCGACCAAGTTGATCGGTACCCAGAAGGTAGAACTGTCCCTGGGGTGTTGTCGCACCAGGCGGTAGTAAGCGGTATCGCAACGATTGCTCCAAGGGGGGGTGTGGTGCAAGCATCCCGCCGAAAATGCCGATGAACACGAAGGTAAGCATCATCAATGACCCGAACACCAGACTGGGGGGTATCGGAGATTTGCCTCTCAAAGAATTGTCTCCTCAGAGCAGCCAGATGGGTATGATTCACAGAGATGGTTTCAATGAACTCCCTCAACCGGCGGAGGGTAGCACCGTGCTCGGTCGCGTCAAACTGCTCTTTCGTCGGGCTTGACCCGCTCTGGTATCATGGCTGACCAGGGGCAAGCGGAAGACCGAA
>DOUV01000470.1:0-560 GCA_003520455.1 Chloroflexota bacterium
TGTCGCCCGCGCCGGTGACGTCGACAATGCGGGCCGGGTAGGCGGGGATAGCGGTGAACCGGTGGGCGTCGCGATCGTAGAGCAGGCAGCCCTGCGGACCCCGCTTGATCAGGATCAGCGCCGGACCCCAGCTTGCCAGGGCCTCGGCGGCCGCGTGAAGATCTGGCTGCTCGAAGAGAAGCGCGACCTCGAGCTCGCTCGGCAGGAAGGCATCCGCGGCAGCACACAGCCCCCGGACCAACGCGATGTTCTCAGGCGTCGGTCGGAATTCACCCGGATCGACCGTGATCTGGGGCACGCCGAGCCGCTTGAAGCCCTGCGCGAGATCGCACTGGCTGTAGGGCCCCATGGGGGCGATGTGGGCCGCATCGCTCTGGGCGGCGAAAGCCGGGATGTCGGCGGCCAGGAGCGTCATGGGGTTGGCCCCGGATAGATCCTGCTGCCCCAGGGTCGAGTTGACATAGCCCTCAAGCTCGGGGGGGAGCGGGTGACCCACGCGCGCGAAATGGCTGGCCGGGTCGCGATCGACGCGAGTCCTGGCATCCACGTAGGCGTAGAAG
>DOUV01000470.1:587-3963 GCA_003520455.1 Chloroflexota bacterium
GCATCTCCTGCCAACCGGGCACGCGCACGAGGCCTTCCGTCGTGAGGCCGCGACTCGCCAACTCGGCCAGCCACTCCTCGGGATAGTTCTCGCCGGCTTTCGCGAGCAGCGTCACCTCGTCGATCCAGACCCGCGCCCCGAGCGCAGAATAGATGGAATTCCCACCGATCTGGCGCAGGCGAACCTCTCTCTCAGCCGTGATGAGAAAGTCGATGCGGAGCCCACCGCAGGCGATGAACTTCACCGGCCACCTACCTGCTCTCGGCGGCGAGCCGCGCCGCCGTCGCGCGGGCGCGCTCGATGAAGGCACGGCACTTCACGAGATCCTTCTTGCCCCGGTAGAGGTTCAGGCCGGTGCACGCGTCGACGCCCCAGGGTCGCACGGTCTCAATCGCCTCGGCCACGTTGTCCGGTGTGAGTCCCCCCGCCAGGATCACCGGCGTCCGGCACTGGTCCACGATAGCCCGGCTGATGCGCCAGTCGTGGATCTTGCCAGTGATTCCGATCCAACCGGGCAGTGGGTCACCGTTGTCGTCGCCGAGTTTCGTGTCGAGGAGCAGGTAGTCGACGTAGGGGTCGAAGGCCAGGGCCTGCTCGAGCGAGGGGATCGCGTGCGAGTACTCGGGCGGTGCGACGGGAATAGATTTCATGACTTTGGTCGGGAAGACCGCGGCGCGGAAGGCTTCGATCCGGTCGAGGTCGAGATCCTCGACGTTCGAGGAGATGTGGATGACATCGGGTCGCAGGCGCTCGACGGCGGCCACGAGCATCTCGACCTCCTTGAACAGAGGCAGCAGGACCATCGTCACACGGCCTCGCACCGCCTCCATGATCTCGACCGTCCTGGCCTCTTGGGCTTCATCCTCCTGCAACTCGAGCCCGAGGTGATCGACACCCATGTCGGCCAGCGCCAGGGCGTCCTCGAGTCGCTTCGTGCCGTAAATCTGAACGTACATCATCCCTCCTGGATCTCCTCAACCCGCTCCCGCGCCCAGGCCAGTCGCCGGGCAGCCTCTGCGGGAAGCGTCTCATCGAATACCGGCAGCCCAAACTGCTCCAGGGCGAAGCTCGCGCTTACCGTGGCACGCAGCGCCGCCTCCAGCGGATCGAGACCCGCGCCGAGGCCGGTGAGAAAGCCGCCGCAGTAGCTGTTGCCGGCACCGGTCACATCCACGATCGTTGCCGGCACGGCTGGAATCTGCCAACTCTCACCCGTGGCCGTTTGAACCAGCGACCCGCGTGCCCCCATCCGCAGCGCGACGCAGGGCGCACCCCACTTGAGGAAGGTCGCGACCATCTCGCCCGGCTCGTCGCAGCCGGTGATCCGCTGTGCTTCGTCCAGGCTGGGCGAGAAGAGATCGAGTTGGTGGAGCACCGCCTCGAACGAATCGCGGGGTTGGTCGAGGTGGGCCGGCGAGGGCTCCCACACCAGACGGAGGGTAGCGTTCGTCGCCCGAAGTCTGCTCACCAGCGACTCGAGCTCCTCCAACGTGCCCCAATGAAGGTGGAAACCGCGAGCCTTGAGGTAATCGGCCGGGATGTCCTCAAACTTGACTTTGCAACGCTCGAATTCAGCCGCATCGGTGCGGAAGATCTCGATGCGGCGCTCGTCGGGCTCGAACAATTGCCAGGCTCGCGGCGTGCGGCAACCTGCCCGCTCGACCAGACCACGCAGGTCAATTCCCAGGCGAGCGAGGGCAGTGCGATGCGCGGGGTCGAAGTCGCTCCCGACCGTGGCCATGTAGCCGAGCCGGTCGGCCCAGACTCGCATGCCGACCAACGCATGCATCCCCGCCCCGCCGAGGGTGTTCATGAAGGTGCGGCCGTCGGGGAGAACGATATCATCGATGATGAGGTTGGAGAAGGTCACGAAGCCAACGCTCATGAAGGCACCTCGCCTCGCGCCGCATGCGTCACCGGCGTGCGGACGGCCCAATCGAGAACGACGACCCCGATGAGCGCGACGAGGGCGCTTACCAACCACATCGGCGCGATGCCGGCGCGCTCGTAGATCAGCCCACCGACGAACAGGCCGAGGGCAGGCCCGATACCGTGCAGCGCGGCGGCGTAGAGGGCCTGCCCCGTCGCGCGCCACGGCCGGGCAAGTTGTTGGTCTACGTAAAGCACCCCGACCACCAACAAGGCCATCATCGCGATACTGTGAAGCACCTGGGTCGGCACGACCAGCAGGGGCTCGGTAATGATTGCGTAGAGTAGCCAGCGGAACGGCAGCACCGCCACCCCGCCCACCAGCACCAGACGCATTCCCCAGCGGGCCAGCAACGCCGGCACTTGTCCCATGAGCGGCACCTCCAGCAGCGCCGCCAGAGCCAACGCCGCGCCGATGACCCAGCCAGGTGCGTGGATGTCGTTCAGGTAGACCGCCAGGTAACTGTTCACGATCCCGAGTGTCGCGCCGATGAGCAGGCAGCTCACGAAGAACCTGGCGAGTTGGCGCTCCTGCTTGAGGAGCATTATCCCCTGGCGCCAGTTGACCTCCTCGCGGATCTCGGCATCTGGGAGTGCGAGGGCGATCAGACCGAGCGCGAACATCACCACGGCGTAGACCGGGATGATCCGCCAGACGGCTCCCTCGACGACCAGCGCACCGATCACGAAGGCGGCGATGGCAAATCCGATTGAGCCCCACAGTCGAAAGGAGCCAAACCCCGTCCGGTTGCCGTTGTTGTCGAGGTGCTCGAGGGCCAGGGCCGTCCCGAGCGGTCCGATTGGTCCCTTCGTCACGGCTGTGATCAGGGTCAAGACAAAGAGCAGGCGGAAGTCGGTCGTCATCCCAAAGAGGACAGTCCCGGCGGCAGTGCAGAAACAGGCGACGACCAGCGCCCGCCGCCGCAGACCGTAGACATCACTCATCAACCCCCAGAGCGGTTGGACCAGGAAGCCGGCCAGTGGGATGATCGCCAGCAGGAGCCCTATCTGACTTCCTGAGAGGTGGATCGAGGCGAGGTAGAGCGCGAGGAAGGGGGAGAAGATCCCGATCGCGGTAAAGTTCAGGGCGAAGAAGAGGCGGAAGCGATTGTTGAGGCTGAACTGTGACGTCATGGCACTCTTATAGTCCGCTGAAGGCAGCGATCACGAGATCGAGGAAGCGCTCCCGGTCGATGCCGACAGCCACATCCACGTTCGGGGCGTGGCCGAGGCGGTTGCGAACATCGCAGACCGTCTGGCCGAGGGTCAGCTCGCCGCGCGTCTCGACATCCACGTACATGGGAACGGTCGTGAGGATGGACGGGTCGATCACCGCAGCCACGGCGCAGGCATCGTAGATCTGCACGCCGTCACGGCCGCGCTGCCGGGCCCGGCGGAGGGCTTCGTCGATCAAATCGGCGGCCAGGCCGGCGATTTGATCGACGAA
>DOUV01000343.1 GCA_003520455.1 Chloroflexota bacterium
TGCGAATCCCGTGGCAGCGGCGCACGCCGGGCTCGCGCTGGCGCTTCGAGCTGCGCCACGAGTGGGAGGCAACGCCGGCGTGCAGTATCAGCACGACCCTCAACCTGCTGGAGGAACTGCTCTCGCCGGTCGGAGGCGCCGTCGAGCTGCCCCTGGACCACCCCCGCCTGCTGGGGCCGGTCGCCATCGGCCAGTACCGCGTGCGGGTCCGCGGGCCGCTGGGCAGCGGCGGTGAATTCCGCTTCCGTATCGTTCCGGCGCTGGAGCTCGCCGGACACGACCAACTTTACCTGCCCGACCCCGCGAGCAGTGCGCCGCCGGCCGAACTGCTCATCGAGACCGACCCGGCCTACCGGTTGGAGCCGTTGCGAGACAACCACGATCATGCGCTGAAGATCGAGGCGCTTTCCACCTCGAAGAGCGGCCGCTGCTGGCAGGTGACCGTTCCGCCCGAACTGAACGAAGCGCCCCTTCGCCTCGTTCACGAACTTGGGCCAGGTCGTACCGTTTTTCTTCCACTTCCGGTCGCCATCCGGCGCCTGCGGTGGGCCTTGATGCCTGGCCCGACCGCGCCTGTCTGGCAGCACCAGGCCCTGGCGCTCAACATCGAAGAACTTGAAGAGAGCGAAGAGCCCTACCTGGTCGTCGATCTGCCGGCGCCGGCTGACGATACGCTCGTGCTCCGGCTCTGTTTTTACGACGACGAGCGGCTGCTGCAGGAGGTGGATGCCCCACAAACGGAGCGCGGCGCTCGCTTCTTCCGGTTCGATCTCCGCGCAGTGCGCGATAGTCTCCGCGCCTCTCGATCTTCGCAGATTCGGGCTATCCTCTCGATTGACGGCCTGGAACACAGCGAACCTCTGGAACTTCCCCTGGTTCTCCTGCAGCGCGGTATTCGCGTGGATTGCGCGACGATCGAGGTTCGGGACGTGCAGGGGCGGCCCCATTTTCACCTGACCTGGGACCCTGCCATTGGCCTGCGCTCCCGGCGCGTGCGCCTCTGGCCGCTCTCCCGCCCGTGGATGTCGCCGCTCGAGATCGCGCTTCCCGATCACGCGACGCGCGAACACCTTACGCCTGTCGCCGAAGCGTTTCCCGCCGGACTCTACCTGGCCGAATTCATGGTCTACGACCCCTGGGTGCCCGCGCCGGCGCCATCGCGCCCGCCGCTCGATGCCCGCCACACGTGCCAGGTCGTGACGGGAAATCTTGAAGCACGCATCCAACAACTCGGCGAACAGGCGCCGGACGGTGGCGGGCGATTCGCCATCCTGGCGGAGCGAGTCCTTCTCCGACAGGCCCTCGGCGATGTGGCCGGCGCCCGTCGCGAACTGCTCGCCCTGAGCGCCCAGGAGGCCGCCACGGCCCCGCTCGATCAAGTCTTTGCCTTGATTGATCTCTTCCAGGACGGCGCCAAAGTGCTGGCGTTGAAACTGATCGCGCGCATCGAGGAAGTGCTCGCGGCGGTGGCCGCCGGGAGGCTCCCCCAAGCGCAGTTCGAGTGGTACCTCGCCCGGCTCAGACGCTTTGGATTGCGTCCCAAGCGTGATATCCTCGTCCATTTTCTCGATCTGCCCGACGACCAGTTGCGCCTGGGGGCCGCGCAACGTCTCATCGAGCAGGATGATATGACCGCGGCGCAAACCGCCCTCCAATGGGTGGATCGGGGCGAGCTGGCTGAGGCAGCCGCGCTCGACCTGCTCAACTGCAATCCCTCGCTTGCCCTGCGCGCCCTGGGCGCACACGACCTGACCCCGGCCATCGCGCGCCTGTTCGACGCGCTGGCT
Source organism: Chloroflexota bacterium (assembly GCA_003520455.1). The sequence goes on from DOUV01000343.1 coordinate 1,788, forward strand.
CGCGCCCACCCCGAGCAAACCCTGCTGGTGCTGCCGGGATACTGGATTCACTGCCAGGCGGGGTGGGGACGAATCGAACGGATTGAAACCCGCGATGGCCGCGAAACCCCATACGTGTACCGTGAGCAGTTGGGGCGTGGGTACCAGGTCCACATCACCCTGCGGCCGCGCGAGGATGCTGAGCCGGTTGTGCTCGACATGGCAAGTGGCGAGCTTCGCTTTCTCCGGCCCGGCCCGATTTATGTCTGCACCGTGTGCGGACGCTTTGCGGCTCGCGGGAGCGACCAAACCCTGTACTACAAACACAAGCCGGCCGCCCACGTTGGTATCTCGCTCAGTATGCGGTGTACCGTCTCGCCCTTGGGCCCAGCCGGCCAGCTCGATATTGTCCCCAAACGTCTGCCCAGTATCTGGAACTAGACAAGGAGTCCCGCTGTGGCGACCCAGATTCACCCCATCGAAGCAGCCGAACGGATTCGCGCCGACTACGCGCGATACCTCCGCACGATCTATTTCTTCCGCGACGAAGAGTTGCGCCGCCAGTTCTGGGAAGCGCTCGACGCGCCCCGTTTCCTGCTGCGCGGGCCGATCCTGGAAGCCTCGCCGCCATTCAAAAAGGGGCGCTCGATCGGCGAGCTGATCGACGCCGGCATCCTCCACCGCGATTTTCGCCGGCTCTGCTCGGGGGCACTCCCGCTCGACCGTCCGCTCTACCTGCACCAGGACCGTGCCATCGAGAAGGTGGTGCGGGATCAGCGTAATGTCGTGGTGGCCACGGGGACCGGGAGCGGCAAGACGGAGAGCTTCCTCATCCCGATCTTCGACCATCTGCTTCGCCAGCGTGAAGCCGGCCTGTTGAAGAAGCCGGGCGTGCGAGCGCTGTTGCTCTACCCGATGAACGCCCTGGCCAACGACCAGTTAAAACGCCTGCGCCACCTGCTCGCCCATTTCCCCGAGATCACCTTTGGTCGCTATACTGGGGAGACAGAGGAGGAGCGGGGGCGGGCCGAGGCACTCTTTCAAGAGCAGTTCCCCAGAGACCCTTTATTGCCGAACGAACTGATCTGCCGGGAAGAGATGCGCGTGGCGCCGCCGCACCTGCTCATCACCAACTACGCCATGTTGGAGTACCTGTTGTTGCGCCCGCGCGACAGCGAATTCTTCGATGGCCCCACCGGGCAATTCTGGCGCTTCATCGCGCTCGACGAGGCCCACGTTTACGACGGCGCCTCAGGCATCGAGATTGCGATGCTCTTGCGTCGCTTGAAGGACCGCGTGGTCGCCAGCCGGCCGGGACACCTCCAATACATCGCTACCAGCGCGACGCTGGGTAGAGGCCGCGAAGATTTTCCCGATGTGGTCGGTTTCGCCAGCGAGATTTTCGGCGCTCCCTTTGAATGGGCGGACAGCGATCCGGATCGCCAGGACGTTGTGGCCGGTGAGCGAGAGCCGCTGGCGGCCTTTGAACCGTCTTGGGGCGATGGCACGCCGGTACTCTACGCGGCGCTCGATCGGGCCATTGCCGAGCAAGCCCCTCTTCCGACGCTGGCCGAGATGGCTACCACGCACGAGGTGCCGGTGGAGACCGTCGGCGCGGCGCGCCGGCTGGCGGCCGGCACGGACGATGCG
>DOUV01000501.1 GCA_003520455.1 Chloroflexota bacterium
GGCTCACGCGCGGCGCAGGCGTGGCCGTGGTGACGGCCGGGCCAGGCGTCACCGGCACCGTTACGGCGGTGGCCAACGCCCAGTACGCCGGCTCGCCGCTGGTGGTCATCGGTGGGGCGGCCCCGCGACCCTTCCAGGGGAAGGGTGCCCTGCAGGAGATGGAGCAGGTACAACTGCTTCAGCCGATCACGAAGTGGAGTGCCGCCGTGCCCGACGCGACACGCCTGCCCGAGTTCCTGGCGCGTGCGTTCCGGATTGCACTTGATGGGCGCCCAGGTCCTGTCTTTCTGGAGGTGCCCTTCGACGTGCTCACCGACTTCGTCTCGGAGGATGACGCGCCACTGCCCCGCGGCTACATAACCGGTTTGCGCTCCCATCCCAACCCACGCGCCATCCGGGCCGCGGCCGAGCTGCTGCGCGAGGTCCATCGGCCGGTGCTCATCGCCGGTACGACCGCCTATTGGGACGATGCTGCCGCCGCTCTGGGCGAACTGGCCGAACAGTGGGCTCTGCCGACCTACCTCAACGGTATGGGCCGCGGCCTGTTGCCCGCTGATCATCCCAGCCACTTTCACCTCGCGCGCGGCAAGGTTCTCCAGCAGGCCGACCTGGTGCTCATCGCTGGAACTCCGCTGGACTTCCGGCTGAAGTACGGCGCCTTCAACCCCGGCGCCCAGCTGGTGCAGATCGAGCCGGATGGAACCACCTTCGGCCAGAATCGTTCCACCGACGCCGGCATCATCGGCGACGTGCGCGCCACCCTGGAGGCGTTGAGACTGGCGCTCGGCGAGTTGGGGGTGAGTGCTTTCACCGGCTGGCGGGATGAAGTCGCCGCGATCGAGGCTCACAGGCGGGCCGAGCAGGCGGTCTTGGAGCGGAGTGATGCCACACCGCTCAACCACTTTCGGCTCGCGCGTGAGATTGAGACCTTCATCGACGATGAGACCACCGTGATCGGCGACGGGGGTGACGTCGTGGCGATGGCGGCGCGGGTGATTCGACCGCGTGGGCCGGGCCGCTGGCTCGATCCCGGCCCGCTAGGCTGTCTCGGGGTCGGCGCACCTTTCGCCCTGGCCGTCAAGAAGCTCCGCCCCGATCACAAGGTGCTGGTCATCAGCGGCGACGGCGCTTTTGGCCTCAACGGTCTCGAGCTGGACTCCGCCGTCCGCCAGCGGCTGCCCTTCGTGGTCGTCGTCGGCAACGACGCCCAGTGGGGCCAGATCCGCAACCCACAGATCCAGTTCTTCGGCGAGAACCGGGCCCCGGCGACGAAACTGGCCCCGACCCGCTACGATCACGTGGCCGAGGCCGTTGGTGGCTACGGCGAGCTGGTCGAGGCGCCCGACGAAGTCGGCCCGGCGCTCCGGCGCGCCTTCGCGAGTGACCTTCCGGCGGTGATCAACGTCAGCCTCGATCCGACCGCGCTTCGCAGCCTATCGGGACGAGCCTACGTGATGTGATCGAGCGGGTGTACCCGCTGTGCCTCGGGATGAAACGCCAGCGGCACGATATTTCAACGTGAGCGAATCGGATAGACGGGCTGTGACGGGGTGGGGACGGCGCTGACGGTCTCCGCTCATTTTTTACGCTTCTCAACCAAACAACAGTTTGTTTGGGTGGTTGACACCGATCAACCTGGCCAATATAATTGGAGCATGAGCTTGCTTTGTTGGCCTCGCCCTCCGAGCATCGAGACGCTCGTGACGGTGGTGGCGCCCATGCGGAAAGGGTCGCCGACTGTGAGACGCAACGCCTCGCATCCCACTTCTTGAGGGGGCGAGGCGTTTTTGCATTGGTTGCATTTACGGGGAGCAACTCGGACCCATCGGGACCTGTACGCACGTATCCGTGAAGGAGGAGGATTCTCGTGATGGAAAAGCCCTGGACTCGATTCTACGACCCCGGTGTACCGGCGACCCTGGCTTACCCAGCCCACCCGTTGCATGAGTACCTGAGCCGTTCAGCCCGCAAATTCCCCGATCATCCCGCTTTGATCTTTTTCGACCGCACAATCTGCTACCGCGAACTGGACGAGGCGGCGACTCGCTTCGCGGCGGCCCTGCAGGCGCTCGGCATCCGCACGGGCGACCGCGTTTCGCTCTACCTGCCCAACACACCCCAGTACGTGATCGCCTACTTCGGCATCCTGCGAGCGGGCGGCGTCGTGGTTCCAACCAACCCGCAGTACGTGATGCGCGAGTTGGAGCACCAACTGCGCGACAGTGGCGCGCGCGCCATCGTCACCCTCTCGCTCTTTTTCGACAAAGTGCAGGCGGTGCGCGGCCAGACGCCGCTGGAGCAAGTCATCGTCACCAACATCAAAGAGTACTTTCCGCCGATCACGAAGGTGCTCTTCACGCTCTTCAGGGAGCAGAAAGATGGTCACCGGGTTGGCATCTCCGGCCTGAGCAATACCTCCTGGTTCCAGGATCTCTTGAACCATCCCGGATCGTCCGGCTTTACGCCGGTCGCGGTCAGCCAGGATGATCTCGCCGTGTTGGGCTACACCGGCGGGACGACCGGCACGCCCAAGGGAGCGATGCTCACCCACCGCAACCTGGTGGCCAACGTCGAGCAGCTGAGAGTTTGGGACCCCGAGGCTCAAGAAGGCGCCGAGATCACGGTAGGAGCACTGCCCTTCTTCCACTCCTACGGGCAAACGGTCGTGATGAACCTGGCGATCGCTTCCGCCGGCGCGATCATCTGCATCCCCAATCCACGCGAGCTCGACGGGGTGCTCAAGGTGATCGACAAGCACAAGCCGACGCGTTTCCCCGGCGTGCCGACACTCTACACGGCGATCAACAACTCCCCTCAGTTGTCCAGGTACAGTCTCAAGTCGATTCGGGTGTGCAATAGTGGAGCCGGCGCCCTGCCGCCCGAGGTCCAGAAGGCGTTCGAGGCCTTGACCGGCGCCAGGCTCGTCGAGGGCTACGGCCTCACCGAAGCCAGCCCGGTGACCCACTCCAACCCGCTCCGCAGCAAGCGCAAGATCGGTTCGATCGGAATCCCCTTTCCTGACACGGAGGTGAAACTGGTGAATGTCGAGACGGGGCAGGCGGTGGGTGTTGGGGAGGAGGGCGAGATCGTCATCCGCGGGCCGCAGATCATGAAAGGGTACTGGAACCGGCCCGACGAGACGGCGAATGCGCTCCGGGAACTGGGTGACGGTGGGGGACCCTGGCTCTTCACCGGCGACATCGGCAAGATGGACGAGGAGGGGTACTTCGCGATCGTTGATCGGAAGAAGGACATGATCAAGACCAGTGGCTTCAACGTCTACCCGCGGGAGGTCGAGGATGTGCTCTACGAGCATCCGGCCGTGTTGGAGGCGGCGGTCGTGGGGGTCCCGGACGAGCACCGCATCGAGGCGGTCAAAGCCTACGTGGTGCTGCGCCAGGGCCGCAGCGCCACCGAGCAGGAGATTCGCGACTTCTGCCGCCAGCGCCTGACCGGCTACAAGGTTCCGCGGGCCGTCGAGTTCCGCGACAGTCTGCCAAAGAGCATGGTCGGCAAGATTCTGCGGCGCGTGTTGGTGGAGGAGGAGGCAGCGGCTAAAGCCAAGGCGAGCCCACCGGAAAAAACTCCCGCGTAAACAGAACGCCGACAATTAAACCAAAAAGACATAACAATGGGCGCCAAGGCCAGGCGAGGAAGCCTCCTGGCGCTCTGTTCGTCTCTGCGGTTCATGCCGTGGTGCGCATCAGGAGCCATTGGCAGGCCTCGGCAGGATCATCTTCGTGAGTTCGCCGATCAGGCGCCGGGAGCTGCGATAGGCCACCGGTGGTGATGCCGGGCCGAGATGGCTGTAGATCATCCCCAGGTGGGCGTGGGTCAGCGGGTTGGAGGTGGCCGGCGCGCTGAAGCGGGTGTTGGGGCAGGCCTGGCGCAGTCGGGTACGTGCCTCAGGCGGTTCGATGCCGGGGCCAACCGCGTCGCGCAGCGAGTCAGGGCTTGCGGGGCCCCTCCACACTCCGGTGGTCGAGCGGCATAGCCACGCCGTGTCGCTCGACCTCGAACAATTTGCTCTGCGTGCTCCTGAAGGACATCAACTCCAGAACTGGTCATGGGTCTGGCGAGGTCTGGTCGGGTTGGGCGGGCGGGGGAG
>DOUV01000504.1 GCA_003520455.1 Chloroflexota bacterium
CGCCTTGGCCCGCCGTGGGCGCCGGGCTGCCGGGTGAGACGCCCTGCGTCTGAGCAGGGACGTGCGACACTCCTTCGCCGTATCTCACAAGCCGCGAAGAGACGCTTGACACCTCTAAGCACACCCCCTCCCGGAGCCAGGTGCCTCGCATGCGGACTCTCCGGTCCCTGACACTCGAACCCTGAACACACAGAGAGCGGGCCGCCCTCGCAGACGGCCCGCTCCCCGCTCAGGCGGGCATCAAATGGAGGACTTGCCCGTCCCGGTTTCGATGCGTTTCCAGGCCGCCACCACGGCGACCGTCACGATCGCGGCGATGATAAGCTCGGCGATCGCCTGTGGGATGATGGTGGGGATGACAGCCACCGGCAGCAACTTGACCAGCACCGCCATGCCGAGCACCAAGACCGTGTTGGTCAAGGTCCCGACGACACCGGCCGCCGCCAGCGCCAACACCTCATTGTTGCCCCGAAGCGAGGCGTAGGTGAGGTAGGCGGTCACGCCGATCCAGATGCGCGGGAAGACGGAGACGAGCGGGTTCTTGAAGAGCGGCGAGGTGGCCTGCAGAAAGCTGAAGAGGCCGAAGATGGTTCCGATCAGGCCACCGACCAAAGGTCCCTCGAGGACGCCCCCGATGATTGCCGGTACATGCATGATTGTCGCGCTCCCGGAAACGTTCGGAACTGGAATAAAACCGAGCCTGGTCACACCCAGCAAAATAGCGATCGCTGCCAGAATGCCCGTGATCACAATCTTGCGGACCGACATCACCGGTTGCACCTCTGCACGAGCTGATTGCATGTGTCCCTCCTCCAGGGAAGAAGAAAAATGAGAGATCAAGCCTGGTCTGCTCTGCCCGCCTCACGGTCGGGCGACCGTTCACCCGGCGTCAATCTGGCCGCGCTCACCTCCTTTCACCAACTCACGCGCCGCAGGCACTCCATGCAGGGTCTCCGCCGCCCGCACACCACGCACAATGGCCTCGGCCATGACCTCGGCGGCCGCGGACCCGATCGCGCTCAAGTTGCCCTTCTTGTCGCCCGTCGAGAGCGCGAAGATGGTATCGCCGTCCACCAGCGTGTGCACCGGACGAATGGCGCGGGCGAACCCATCGTGCGCCATCCCCGCCAGCATCGTGAGTTCGGCTTTGTCGAGGCGCGCATCGGTGGCAACGACCCCGAGGGTGGTGTTGTGGATGAAGTTGAGCGCCGTCTGGGCGAGACTGCCGCGCAAGGCGTGCGCCGTATGGACGAAGCCGCCCACGACAGGGCGGCGCGTTCCGGCAATGATGGTGTTTTCCTCGGGGTCCACGACATCGCCGAAGGCATTGACCGCCACCAACGCGGCCACAGTGATCCCTTTGCCGATCCGCACGCTGGCACTGCCGAGCCCACCTTTAGAACAGTAGGCCGGTCCCAGGAGCTTACCGACGGTGGCACCGGTCCCCGCACCCACGTTGCCCTGGGCGACTTTGTCGCGGCTCGCAGCCTGACAGGCGGCGTAGCCCGCTTCGGGCCCCGGGCGGTGCCGGGCATCACCGATGATCAAGTCGAAAAGGACCGCAGCCGGCACGATGGGGACGCGGGCCACACCGGTATCCACCCCGTGATGGTGCTCTTCGAGCCATCGGACGACACCGTCGGCCGCCGCCAGGCCAAACGCCGAACCACCCGTAAGCAAGATTGCGTGAACAGTATTGACCAGACGACCGGGGGCGAGGAGGGCCGTCTCGCGGGTCCCAGGCGCGGCACCGCGCACATCCACCCCCGCGCAGGCACCCTGGGGCGTCAGTACGACGGTGCAACCGGTCGCGGCCTCAAGATCAGTGGAGTGACCGACCAGCAGGTTGGGAACGTCGGTCAGCGAGTCGTTCATCGGTAGGTGCCCGGCGTGAACATGGAAAGATTGACGGTTAACGGGTCGCGCGCGTGTTGATCGACCGCTCGCTTCTTACAGGACCCAACCTATTGTACCGCGAGCCACGCTCGGAGACAACCACCCCGGCATGGAACTTTGCAAGCCGCGCCGGTATCTGCCGCCTGCAGCAAGGACAAAAAGATGAAGGTGCGAGGCGAACCGGATTCCTCGCACCTTCGTCGTCGTGGGACTCTCCTGTTTCTTGTACTCGCGCCAGGCCGCAGGATGCCTATCACGGGAATCCCGCGGAGAGCAGTCCGTGTCGCGGCCGGTCCTTCAGCCGCCCCGTTCAGCCAGCTCGCGCCGGATCGAGCGATAGCAGCGCTGCAGGTACTCCTCCAACCTGGTCCAGTCGCCTTCGACGTCGGTGGAAGTCTTCCCGGTGATCAAATCGACAGTGTTATTGGCCAACACGCGCCACTCGGCCGACTCACGGGCCTGGGCCGGAGAGAGCCCGAAGATCGTGCTGTGCAACTCGGTGAGAGCCTGGATCAACTCGGTCTTGTCGGGCCGGCCGGCCAGGCGGCGATGCACATCGTTATACCGCACCTCCAGGGCCGCGACCTGCCCGGGATCGAAGTCCAGGCCTGAATGGCGGCGCGCCAGGCGGTAGAACTTCTCGTAGAACGCCTGCACGACCTGCGTCTCGTGCTCCACGGGAACCCACGCGATGGAGGCGCGGGTGACATAGGAGGCCGCCAGCAAGGAGACCGGAAAAGGAATCCGGAACTGCTCCTGGCATAGCGCCACAAGCAGCCGCAACAGCCTCACCCAGCGGTGGTCGTAGTAGGCCCGCCAACCGGCCGCTTCAAAGTACGCGACACGGTCGGGGTCGAATTGAAAGCTCGTCGTAGGGCTCCGGCTCATAGAGGGCTCATCCCGACTGGTCCCGGGATACCTCACTCGCGCCAGCCGGGCGCCCGGCCCGGTCGTGACGTTCCGTCGGGCTCAGCAGGTGCGCCCCCAACAAGCGCGCCAGGCCCTCCCCCCCCTGCCGCATGACAACGTTATGATTCCACTCGAAAAAGGGGCGCGCAATCGGCGCGAGAACGTTCATCCAGGGTTTGGTCGTACGGACTTTCCACTCGTAGCGGACGGTCGTGATGGGACCCTCCTGGGAGAGTTGCCAGCGCCCCGTGCCCTCCAACTCGCCGCTGGCAGCCCCTTCGAGTGCGACCGGTCGCTCGATTCGCGTCGTGCGCATATCAAAGACCAGCCGGTAGGGGAGCTGGCTTTTCCAGGTGTAGCGTCGCAGGTGGCCAAGACCGTTCTCATCGCCTTGTTCAAGGTCGACAACGCGCTCGACCCCCTTCCACCAGGTCGGCCAGCGCTCCGAGTGGTAGATGGCCTCCCAGACAGCCTCGATCGGTGCATCAATCTGCCATGTCGTGATGAATGTGTAATCTGCCATCGCACTCCTCCTGTTCGCAGCCGGGTTCCAGCCCGACGGCTCGCTCGACTGTTTTAGATCACTTCGTCCTGGTGGCGAGTTATCACTGCCAGAACCCCTACGGTCGCTGCGGCGGCCCCCGGCGATGACCGGCGGCGGTGGGCCGCACAGTCAGATCACGGGAGCGGCCAGGACCGCCTTGAGAATCCTCCCCAGGGACATGTGCCTCGCAAGCTCCTGGTCCCCGAGCACGACCCGGATGAGCGCCGTCTTGAGATCAGCGCGGCGGCCCGCCGCACCGACCAGAAAGTTGAGGCAGATCCGATTCAGGCACAGGTCTCGGACCCGGTTGCAAAAGAGGAACAAAGATTGAAAGTGCTGCCGCAATCGCCGGTCGTAGGCCTCGAGGTTCTTGCGCGAGAGATCGCCGGTCGAGAACATCCAGGCGAGATGCTCGGCTGCGATCTTGCCAGACTCCAGCGCGTAGTCAACGCCCTCGCCGCTCAGGGGGTTCACCAGTCCGGCGGCCTCGCCCACGAGCAGCGCCCGCTCGCCGAAGGTCGGCGCAGTGGCGAAGTCCACCCTCAGGGGATAGCCTTTGACCGGGCCCACCTGGTGCGCCGAGGCAAGCATCCGCTCGAGCGAAGGGCTGTGGACGAACGCGTCGAAAGCCTGGCGCGCCGAGATGGCCGTTCGGCGTCTGGCCGTCCGTCCGGCATAGACGCCCGCACCCACGTTGGCCGATCCCTCCGAAAGCGGGAAGACCCAACCGTAGCCGGGCAACGGGACGCCATCGAAGCGCAACTGGATCCGATCGCTCAATTCGGACATGCCCTCGAAGTAGGTCCGCGCCGCGACCATCATCGGCGGCATCTCCCGGAGAATGCCCATACGGATGAGTAGTTTGATGCTGGCGCCGGTCGCGATGATGGCCATCCGGGCCTGAAACGAGACCGTGCCACCCGCGTGCTCCCCTGTGACCACGACCCGGTCCGCACGCTGCTCCACAGCGCCGACGGGGATCCCACCGGCCAGCTTCGCTCCGCTGGCCAGGGCCCGTTCAAGGACGGTATTGTCGAGGATCATCCTGGGCACGACCAAAAGATCGTCGGGCATCCCGGCCATCTCAGGGATCCGGGCCGTCACCGAGCGCCCGTTGGGCGAGAAGATCTCCAAACCTCGGATCCGGCGCCCGACCCGCCGCAAGTCGCTCAGGATGCCCATGTCGCCGAGGACGGCCAGGGCCCGCGGGGTCAGGCCATCCCCGCAGGTCTTATCGCGCGGGAAGTCGGCTTTGTCGAGGAGCAGGACGTCGAGACCCTGCCTGGCCAGGTAATGCGCTGCGGCCGCTCCACCCGGGCCGGCGCCTACTATCGCGACGTCGTGGAGATCATTCACAATCGGAACCTCTCGCGAATCAACACCGCCTGTTGGGACGGACCAACCGCTGCGGTTTCACTGCCGGCTCTGCTCTTCCTCGCAGCGGCGCTCAAGCACCTGCTGAAAGATAGTGTACTCATCCGCCGCTCACTTTCCAGCCCAAAAAGGGGTCACTTTTTGCTCAGTTTTCCGGCGCCTGTGGGCCAGGCGAGCGCCGGGCGCCCAGCACAACGCCCCACCGGGGGGACCCGGTGGGGCGTTGAATATTCGCAGAGGATCGTCGCTCTGTCGAGCCCGGGAGGGCCGTTGCCCTCTCCGCCGAAAGGCTATGACGTGTTGCGCGTGTGTCCACCGCGCTCAGGCCGCCCGGCGCTCCTCCGGGCGCGATTCCTTCGGCACACGAATCTGGATCTGGCCGTCGCGGACCATCACCTCGTAAATCTTGAGATCGATCTTCGCCGGTCCTTGAGTGACCCTTCCCGTCTGGACGTCGAAACAGGAGCGGTGCCACGGGCACATCACCTCGTGGTTCTCGAAATGGCCCTCCGACAGCGGACCGTAGCGGTGGGTACAGAACTCCTGGAAGGCGTAGAAGCGGCCGGCGAGGTTCGCGATGGTCATGATGTCACCATCCAGTTCGACGCGGAGCGTCTCGCGGTCGCGCACGCTGTCGGCGTTCGCCACCGGAACGTAGCCGTCGAGCGCCTCCGCGGCCGAGACATAGATGGTCTGGCGCGGCGTGTCGGTCTCCCGCCGGTAGCGGCCAACCCCGATGCCGTCGTCGTAGACAAGGGTCCCGCCAAGATAGCCGGAGACGGCCAGAATCCCAACCCCACTCAGGGAGAAGATCAGTGGCACCAGCGGGGTTGTGGACTCATTCAGGGCGCCGGCCCGCAAGCCCGCGTTGATGGCGTACAGGCCGATGGCGGTCAAGTTGAGCACCATGTGGTAGGTTGCCGTCTTCTTCGCGGGGTTGTCGGCGCGGATGTCGGCCCAGTCGACCAGGCCGGGGACGGCGGCCATAAGGGCCATGATCAGGCCGAATACCAGCGTGGTGAATGCGCCCCAGACCAGGGGGTTGGAGGGTCGCACCAGGACGGTCGCGAGGTCGAACAGCAGGCTGAGGACGAACAGGCCAATCGGGAAGTGGACCAGGGCAGAGTGCAACGGATAGTTGAGCCGCTTGCCCTGCAACAGGTCCTTGATCATGGAGTACCCTCCTACGCCGGCGGGATGCGCGCACCACCGGCCTCGGCGATCCGGCGCCACTTCTTCTTCGACAACCGCGCCACGTTAATGCCGTAGCCGTAGATCATGATCTCGCCGAGGGAGCCGGACACGAGCAGTAGTAGCGTGCCCAAAATCGACAGCACGAGGGGGGTGTTTGGAACGGCAGTGGCGTCGAGTGCCGGGCCCAGCCGCAGCCCGAGGTTCACCGCCCACACGACCGTCACGATCAGATTCAGGCTCATATGGTACAGCCCGATTTTCCAGGCCGGTTTCTCCCGCCTGATGTCGGACCAGTCGGCCAGGCCGGTGGGGATGGCGAACAGCGCGGCCAGCAGACCCAACAGGATGCCATAGAACGACGTCCGGACGACGGCGTTGCCGCCGACGCCGAGACGAGAGAGGATATCGAAGACGAGCGCTGCCGGCCAGAGTGCTGTGGGGATGTGGACGAAGATCGGATGCAGTGGGTGCTTGAGCCACTTGCCCTGCAGGAAATCTTTCACCATGATGCCTCCGCTGGGCGGTTCCTGCCCGCGAGAAAGCACGAGTTGTACCAGTGGCAGTGCACGGAATTCGGTTGCAATTCTTGGGCGAGGCCGCCTGGAGTTCCGGAGGCCACCGATGCCCCCTTCACCCCCTCCTTCCAGGGCCCAACGCGGCTCGCCCTCCCCAATCGACCTGAGTCGGAACGGAGATCATACGATGACTTCCAGCCGGCCCGGCAACACCGCGATCAGCAGGCGCTCGGCATCCTCACTGACCAGTTCGCCATCGACATGGACCGGCAGCGGCTGAGCACAGGGAATGGCCACCCGGCGAAAGCGAACAAGCCGGATCGCCGGATCGCTCGCGTGCGTTCCACGCATCACCTTCGGAAGCAACGTCACGATGCGCCACACCGGGATGGCCTCAACGATGCCCATGTCCAACAGGCCATCGTCGAGTTCGGCGTGCGGCGTCGTGTAGAAACCGCCACCGCTGCGCCGGCTGTTCCCAATGGCGATCATCAGCACCTTCTGCGCCAGGGAATGTTGTTCGCCGGTCTCCGATTCCCAGCGCAATTCGACGTGGGCCGGCGCATAGTGGCGCAGGGCACGGAACACGGCGACAAGGTAGAGTGGCACACCCCGCAAGCGCTTGATCTTGTGACTCTCGAGGTTCACCTGGCCCTCGAAGCCGATACCCACGTTATTATCGAAGTAGCAGCGCTGGACCCTGGCCCCTGATTGCCATTCGACCTGGCCGAGATCAACCCGGCGGGTGCGGCCCGCGGCAATGGCCTGGGCGGCCGCATCGACTCGCTGCGGACAACCGGCCATCGCCGCAAAATCGTTGCCGTTGCCGATCGACAGAACGCCTGGAGGACCCACAACCTCGCCGGGCGGTGTCGCTTGCGCCAGACCATTCACAACCTCACTGACGGTCCCATCGCCGCCCGCAGCGACCACGACGCGATACCCCGCCTGGCGAGCGTGACAGGCCAGTGCGGTGGCCTGTCCGGCGCCACTGGTCCGGGCCAGATCGAAGAGCACCCCCGCTGCGTCGAGTGCCCGGAGAATTCTCTGTTCTGTCTGCGCGCCCTTGCCGCGGCCCGCATAGGGATTGAGAATCACTTTGACACGATCCATGGTGACAATTTCCCTGCCGGAGAGAGCGAGGACTGACGTGGCCCCTGCGGCTCTATAAGACCGATCCTTTGCGCATCCACCCTATCGCTGTCGGCCCAACCGTGGCATACTATGGGCGGTACCACTGTGCACCAGGCGGCGCGAGCGCGCGCTCCCCTGATGCGCCCCATAGAGCAACCACCAACTGGCGTCCGCTCCCAGGATACCGCCACCGGCTCGGCTGTCAATCACGCCCGAGGTACGGGCCAACTGCGTGGGGGAGCGCAGGGGAACTGGCGAAGGCCGAGATGCCGCTCAATGACATCGATAACGAGAAAAGGGGGCGCCCAACACTCGCGGCCGCTCCCGGGGCGCGGGCACGGACGATTCCTGGCTACCCTGCTGTGGTTGCTCATTTCAACGGTGGCTGCGATTCAAAAATCCTCGCGCAAGGGGGTCTGGTATGAAAGTACTCATCATCAACCACGCGGAAGTGCACCAACTGCTTCCGATGGACGAATGCATGGATGTGATGGCAGAGGCCTTCAAAACGCTGAGCCGTGGCGCTGCCCTCAACCCTCTGCGCCACGTGCTCTGGCTGCCGGACAAGGCCGGGGTACTGGGCATGATGCCTGCCTATCTCGGAGACATCAAGGCGATAGGGGCGAAGGTCATCAGTGTCTTCGCCGGCAATCAAGGCACCGGGTACGACTCACACCAGGGGATGGTCCTGCTCTTCGAGACGGAACACGGTCGTCCGATGGCGATTATTGACGCCAGCGCCATCACGGCCATGCGTACGGCGGCGGCCAGCGGCGTCGCGACCCGATTACTCGCCCGCCGGGACGCGGGGGATCTCGCTATCCTGGGCTCCGGGGTCCAGGCGAGGATGCACCTTGCGGCCATGCTGCTCGTGCGACCGGCCAGGCGAGTGCGCGTGTGGAGCCGCACCGGCGAGCATGCCCACACGTTCGCGCGCCGAGAATCGGAGCGGCACGGACTCGCCATCGAGCCGATGGCAACCGCCCGGGAGGCTGTGGCCGGTGCGGACATTATCTGTACCACGACGGCGGCGGCAGAGCCAGTGCTGCGAGGTGAGTGGCTCGCGCCAGGCACACACATCAACGCCGTGGGGTCGAGCGTGCCGTTCATGCGCGAACTCGACACGCTCGCCGTGGTTCGGTCGCGCCTGTTTGCCGACCGGCGCGAGTCAACCCTGAATGAGGCCGGTGAGTTCCTCATCCCGCGGCAGGAAGGGGCTATCAGCGACGATCACATCCAGGGCGAACTCGGAGAGATCCTCCTCGGCCACGTCCATGGACGGCGGTCGCCTGAAGAGATCACGCTGTTCAAATCGCTCGGCCTGGCGATCGAGGATGTGGCATCGGCGCATCACGTCTACCAAAAGGCGGTCCGGCAAGGTCTGGGCACGTGGGTTGGATGAGGCGGAAGCCGGCACGACGCCGCTTGATCGCGGGCGATCCCATCCCATTCTGCTGACGGCACCCTGGCGGTGGTCTCTCAAACGGCCGCTACCCTCAACACCACCTCCTGGCCTGAATTTCAGCGAGATCGGGACACGATCGGAAAAGCGCCGGCAGCAGCACGATGATGTGTTCTTATGACACTCTCCTGAAAATAGCCCG
>DOUV01000506.1 GCA_003520455.1 Chloroflexota bacterium
CTTAGCCTGGAGGAGCGCGCCCGCCAGCGCGCCGCCTGCGAGACCGAGGGCCGGCGGCCGGTGGTGCGGCTGAAGACACCAGACGAGGGCACAACCGTTGTTCACGACCTCATCCGCGGCGATATCGTCTTTGAGAACAAGACGATTCCCGATTACATCCTCCTGAAAAGCGATGGCTACCCGACCTATCATCTCGGCGTTGTGGTCGATGACCACCTGATGGCGATCAGCCATATCTTACGCGGCGAGGAGTGGATTCCCACCGCACCGGTGCACGTCATCATCCACGACTTCTTCGGCTGGGAGCCGCCATTCTACGTCCACCTGCCGCTCGTGTTGGACCCGACTGGCAAAGGCAAGCTCAGCAAGCGCAAGCAGGTCGAGCCCGATGGCCGGGTTGTCGAGAACCTGACCCAGGTACGCGAGTTCCGAACGGCTGGCTACCTGCCTGAAGCACTCTTCAATTTTCTCGCCACGCTCGGCTGGGCGATCAGCGGCGACCAGGAGATCTTCAGCAAAACCGAAGCGGCAGCGGCTTTCGAGCTGGAGGATATCAAGAAGTCGCCCGCACGCTTCGAGTACGACAAACTCGAATGGATGAACGGCGTCTACATCCGGGCGCTCTCGCCCGCCGACCTGGCCGCGCGCCTGCTTCCCTTCCTCCGGGCTGCCGGCTTCGACGCCACGGCGGCCCAGGTCGAGCCGCTGGTGCCGCTGATCCAGGAGCGGATCAAAACGCTGGCCGATGCCGCCGAGATGCTCGATTTCTTCTTCACCGACCCGCGCGTCCCTGCACCCGAGGAGTTGGTGCAGAAGAAGATGACCGCTGAGAGCACGCGCGATGCCCTGGTGGTGGCCCGCGCCGCCCTGGATGAGGTCGAGTGGGACGAGGCGACCATCGAGCAAACCCTTCGTGGCGCCGCCGAGGAACTCGGGCTCAAGCCCGGGGCACTCTTCACACCGATCCGACTGGCCGTGACCGGCAAGCGCGTCGCGCCTCCTCTGTTCGAGACGCTCTTTTGCCTGGGCCGCGAGAAGGCCCTGGATCGCCTGGACCGCGCCCTGGCAGTTCTGCAGCCGGTGTGAGCGCCCGCCGGGTTTCGGAAGGAACTATCCCGAGAATAGCTGTCGAAGGTGGGGGGTGCTGCTACGACGCACCTCCCGAAGTGCCTCGTAGCTCCTCCCTGACTCCCAACAGACGGAGGGATTCCGCACGCCATGACACTCCCTGCGCACCTCGATGCCCCCCTGCTGGCGCCCAGCGGTCCGGACGATCCGTTGCCTCCCGGCTGGGTGCGGCCCAACTACCGCGGCCGCGGCTTTGCTAACATCCCGGCCACCGTCGGCGCGCTGTTCGGGGTCCGCGTGGGCTCACTGCCGCCGCTCGACCCTGACCTCTGGCAGTCGCTGGCCGACGGGGTGGAGCGGGTGGTGCTGGTCCTGCTCGATGCCCTCGGGTGGCGGCGGCTGCTTGGCCAGTTACAGGGCGACAGCGCTCCCTTCGCCACTCGTTGGCAGGCGCGCGGCGGAGTGATCGCACCGATCACCGCCGTGTGTCCCAGCACCACCGCGGCGGCCACTACCACGTTGTCTACGGGAGAGGCGCCGGCCACCCACGGTCTGGCCGGTTACACCCTCCACCTGCGCCAGATGGGCGCCCTCTGCGACATGATCTTTTTTCGCTTTGCCGTCAGTGAGCGCACCGGGGAGTTGATCGAGTGGGGGCTCGATCCGCTGACCCTGGTCCCGGTACCGAGCGTCGGCCAGATGCTGGGTGCCGCGGGCGTGCCAACGGTTCCCCTGCTGCACGCCTCCATCACCAAAAGCCCCCTCTCACAGATCCACTACCGGGGAGTCGAGCGCGTGGTCGGCCACCACGGGGCCTCGCACTTCTGGCTGCAGTTGCGCGAGATCATCTCGGCGCACCAGGGCCGCCGCGCCTACATCGCCGGTTACTGGGGGCTGGTCGATGAGCTTAGCCACGTCCACGGCCCGGACACGCCGCCGTGGGAGACCGAATGGCGCACGCTGCAATACTTCATTGAGGAAGAGTTCATCGCCCGCCTGACGCCGGCCGAGCGCCGCGACACGCTGCTCATCCTCACCGCCGACCACGGCCAGGTGCAGAATCGTCTCGAAGATTATGTCGCGCTCAGCCGGCAGCCCGAGCTGGCTCAGATGCTGGCGACGCTCCCGGCGGGCGAGCCGCGCCACGCCTCGTTCTTCACCCGCCCAGGCACCCAGGCCGAGGCCCTGACCCTTCTCCACGAGCACCTGGGCCGCGACTTTTGGGCCGTGCCCACCGACCGGCTCCTCGACGCCGGCGTCTTCGGCCCGGAAGTCTGGCCTGAGACCCGCCTGCGCCTGGGCGACGTGACCGTAATGTCGCGCGACCGGCGACTGCTCTGGTGGTTTCCGCGCAAAGCGCGCTTCAGGGGCATGCACGGCGGCCTGCTCCCCGAGGAGGCTCTGGTGCCGTGGATGGCACTGCGGTTGGACTGGTGAACGATGAACATCGCGCCAGATCATCCGTTCATCACGTGAGCCAGTCGAGGAGCCTGTACCAGAGACCGGCGAGCGGCAGGAACCAGGGTGTTCCATGGTACAAACCGAAAGGAGCGCCGGGAAACGGCAATTCGGCAAAGGGATTCTCGACAGCCTCTCCGGCAAGAGCCGCAGCCACCCTGGCACCGAGATAGGTCGCCATGGCAACGCCGTGCCCGCCGTAACCAAGCGCGAAGGCGACCCCGTGCAGGCGGCCGGCGTGCGGCAGCATGTCGAAGGTGAAGCCGAGCGTGCCGCCCCAGGCGTGCTCGACCGCTGCGTCGCGCAACTGGGGGTAGACCTCCACCATTCCGCGGCGCAGGATCCTGGCACTCGCGCGAACAGTGCTTGTCGAATCGGGGAGGAAACTGGCCCGCCCACCGAAGAGCAGCCGGCGGTCAGGGGTGAGCCGGAAGTAGTAGAGGAAGTTCTTCGAATCGAACAACATTCGGTTCTGCGGAATCAGCTCGCGCGTGAGCGCCTCGGGAAGCGGCTCGGTCGCGATGGCGTACGAGCCGACTGGGATTACACGCTTCTGAAGGGCCGGCGCGATCGTACCGGTGTAGCCATTGGTCGCGATGAAGAGTTCGTGAGCCCGGAGTAGCCCACGGGGAGTGCTGACCCGGAAAGTGCCGGATTCCCGCACGAACTGCTCGACCGGGGCGTGGTCGAACATTTCGGCGCCGGCCTTTTTCGCCGCACGGAGTAGCCCCGCGACGTAACGCGCGGGGTTGAGACCGGCACTCACTGCGTCCACCAGTCCACCATAATACCGCGGCGACCCGATCTCGCTCCCCAGCTCGCTCCGCGGAATCACCCGCACGTGGTGATTGAACTCCCGTGCCAGCACCTCGGCATCGCGCGCGAACGCCGTGAAATGGGCCGGCTTGCAGGCCAACTCGACATGGCCGCAGCGCGCGAAATCGCAGTCGATCCCCTCCTCGTGGACGATTCGCTCCACGCAGTCGATCGAGGCGAGCGAGGCAGCGAACAGCCTCCGAGACGTCTCCTGGCCATACCTGGCCATAAGCGTGCCGACGGGAAGCTTGAGCCCGGTCAGCACCATCCCCCCATTCCGCGAACTGGCGCCCCATCCAAACGTCTGTGCCTCCAGGACCGCCACCCTGGCGCCGCGCTGCGCCAACGTCCGCGCGGCCGACAGCCCCGTGTACCCTCCGCCGACCACCGCCACATCCACGCGCTCCGGCAGTGGGCGGGCGGGGTCGGTGGTGGAGATGGTGGCGGTCTCCTGCCACAGTGAACTCTCTTTGAGCGGCATGCATTCTCCTCAAGGTGCCGGGCCTGGAGATGAGAGGGTCGTCGTAATCCTCCAACGAGATTTCGGTCCGCCAGACTTCGGAAGGCCGCCACCGCAGGGCTGATTGGCACACTGCGGCCTGTCCCAACGGCCGTGGAGGCCTGCAGATAGCCGGACAAAGAGTTCGGCTGTCTGGCCTGTCCAATCTCTAAGCGCCTCTTTCCCCTTTCATGCTCAACCCGATGCGCCCCCGCTCCTTGTCCACGCTGAGCACCGTCACCTCGACCACGTCACCGACGCGAACGATGTCGTGCGGGTTGGAAACGTAACGCTCGGCCATCTGGGAAATGTGGACGAGGCCATCCTGCTTGACGCCGATGTCCACGAAGGCGCCGAAGGCCACGACGTTGCGGATGGTGCCCTTGAGGCGCATCCCCGGGCGCAGGTCGTCGAGGCTGAGCACGTCCGAGCGCAAGACGGGCGGCGGGAGGTCATCGCGCGGGT
>DOUV01000496.1:0-5180 GCA_003520455.1 Chloroflexota bacterium
CACTGGCGGCGCCGCTGGATGATTTCGGCCAGGATGCTGGCGGCGATCTCCTCGGGGGTGACTGCGCCGAGGTCGAGGCCGGCCGGCGCCTTGATGCGAGCGACTTGCTCATCACTCACCCGACGCTCGCGCAGATAGGCCGCGCTGGATGCGAACTTTTTCCGGCTGGCCACAAACGCGACGTAAGGAACGCCGCTGCGCGCGGCTATCTCAAGGGCGGCCTCGTCGTCGTGGCCCTGCGTGGTGACGACCACGAAGGCGATGGGGTGAATCCTGATCTGCGCCAGGTCGAGCTCGGTCGAGACAAAATCGGCGTCGGGAAAGTGGTCGCGCTCGATCTCGGGATCAAACACGGCCACCTCAAAATCCAGCACCCTGGCCAATTTCGCCAGCGTCACCGCGACGGGCGAGGCGCCGAAGAGAATCAACTGTGGGCGCGGCAAGACGGGCTCGAGATAGACGTCCATCGTGCCGCCGCTGTGGCAGGTGATAGGAAACTCGAGAACGCCCTCGCTCGCGCTGCTCGAGGTGGCGCCGCTCCCGATGAGGCGCAGAAAGCGCGGCTGCGTGTCGCGGATCGCTTTCTGTGCCTCGCGAATCACGACATTCTGGGCGCAGCCGCCGCCGACCCAGCCCTGCAGCGAGCCATCAGCAGTGATGATCGCCTTATCCCCCGGCCTGGCCGAGATCGGCTTCTCCACCCGCACGACCGTCGCGACCGCGAACGATTCGCCCGCGCGGTTCAGCTCGTAGATTTGCTCGAAGAGGTTCATAGAGATACGCGGCTCATTTGGGGGTTGTCATTTCCAGAGAGAGGGAACTCAGGGACGCGCTGGGAGCGCAAAAGTCCACTGAGTTCCTCCCAATTCCCCCTACAGTGCCACTCCCTTCTCCTTCAGGATCGCCCACACCTTAGGCGCCGTGATGGGGATGTTGATGTTGGTGACGCCGAGGTGGGACAGCGCGTCCACAACGGCGTTGGCAATGGCGGGCGGCGCGCCGACCGTCGCGGATTCGCCGACTCCCTTGGCGCCGAGTGGGTGGTGAGGCGAGGGAGTCACGGTCTTGTCGGTCTCCCACCGCGGGGTCTCGACCGCTGTTGGCACGAGATAGTCCATGAAAGTGGCCGACAGGTTATTGCCATCTTCGTCGTAGACGATCTGTTCCATCAGCGCGGGCGCCATCCCCATCGTCAGGCCGCCGTGAATCTGCCCGTCCACGATCATCGGGTTGATGATGTTGCCGCAGTCGTCCACCGCCACGAAGCGGCGAATCTTGACCTCGCCGGTGCCGCGGTCGATGTCGACGACGCAGATATAGGCGCCGAACGGGAAGGTCAGATTGGGCGGATCGTAGTAGTCCACCGCTTCCAGGCCGGCTTCCATCCCGAGCGGGTGATTCGTGTAGGCGGCGAAAGCGACCTCCTGGATTGTCTTGGCGCGGTCAGGCGCCCCTTTGACGTAGAACTTCCCCTTCTCCCACTCGATATCATCTTCGTGCGCTTCGAGCAGATGAGCGGCAATCTTGCGGGCTTTGTCGAGAATCTTGCGGGAGGCCATCGCCGCGGCCGCCCCGGCGGTCGGGGTCGAGCGCGAGGCGTAGGTGCCCAGGCCGTACGGCGCCGTGTCGGTGTCGCCCTCTTCCACCGCGATATCGTCTTCGGGGATGCCCAACTCCTCGGCGATGATCTGGGCGTAGGTCGTCTCGTGGCCCTGGCCCTGCGACTTCGTCCCGAAGCGCGCGATCACCTTGCCGGTGGGATGGATGCGAATCTCGGCCGAGTCGAACATCTTGATGCCGAGAATGTCAAAGGTATGAGAGGGTCCGGCGCCGACGATCTCGGTGAAGGTCGAGATGCCGATGCCCATCAACTCGCCCCGCGCGCGTTTTTCGGCCTGCTCCTTGCGCAGATCGTCATAGCCGATGAGCTGTTTGGCCTTTTCCAGCGCGGCCTGATAGTTGCCGCTGTCGTACTCCCAGCCCAACGCGGACTTGTAGGGGAAGTGAGTCGCGGGAATGAAATTCTTCTCGCGCAGCTCGGCGGGGTCCAGATCCAATTTGTGGGCGAGGATGTCGACCATTCGCTCGATGGTGTGGACCGCCTCGGTCACCCGGAAGGAGCAGCGGTAGGCGATCCCGCCCGGGGGTTTGTTGGTATAGACGCCATCCACCTCGGCGAACGCTTTTTGGAAATCGTACGAGCCGGTACAGATCGAGAAGAGCCCGGCCGGGAATTTGGACGGATTGGCGGCCGCGTCGAAGGCGCCATGATCGGCGATCGTGCGGATTTTGAGCGCTGTGATCTTGCCCGCTTTCGTTGCGCCGAGTTTGGCGTGGACGTGATAGTCGCGCGCGAACGAATCGGCCATCAGGTTTTCGGTCCGATCCTCGATCCATTTGATCGGTTTGCCTGTCAGGACCGAGGCCGCGACGGCGAGCACGTAGCCGGGATAGACCGGCACCTTCCCGCCGAAACCGCCGCCGATGTCCGGCGAGATCACGCGAATCTTGTGCTCGTGCAGGCCGAGGTGGCCGGCGACGAGGGCGATTACCGTTCGAATCGCGTGCGGCGCCTGGGTCGTCATCCAGAGCGTCAGCTTCCCCTCCACCGGGTCCCAGCTCGCGACGCAGCCGCAGGTCTCAATCGAGGAGACGTGGATGCGCGGGATGTAAATATCTTCCTCGACGACGACGTCGGCCTTCTGGAGTTCCTCGTCAACTGCCTGGCGGTCGCCCGCTTCCCAGTGCCAGATATGGTTGCTCTGTTCCTCGCGGTCGAAGCGGATGACCGGTGCGTCCGGTTCCAGCGCTTTCTTGGGGTCCAGGACCGGCGGGAGCGGTTCGTACTCCACCTGCAGCGCCTCGACGCCGTCGGCGGCGGTGTAGCGCGAGGTCGCCACCACCGCGGCGACTTCCTGGCCCGTGTACATGACCGTGTCCACCGGCAAGACCATCTGCCGGTCGCTCATCAGCGTCGGCATCCAGGCGAGATTGTACTGCTCGAGATCTTTGCCCGTGATGACGGCCAGGACCCCCGGGATTTTGAGAGCCTCTTCGCTATCGATGCTCGCGATCCTGGCGTGGGCGTAGGGGCTGCGCGCGATGTCGAGGTAGAGCATCCCGGGCAACTTGATGTCGTCGATATAGGTTCCTCTGCCGCGAATGAAGCGCGCGTCTTCCTTGCGCTTGACCGAATGTCCCATGCCGTGTGCGATTGCCATCTTAGCCCTCCCCTCCGGCCATCGCCATGGCCGGGGCGTGCATCTTCTCGGCGGCGTATTTAACTGCCTCGACGATGTTCACGTAGCCGGTGCAGCGACAGAGGTTGCCGGAGATTGCCCAGCGGATTTCCTCCTCGGTCGGGTTGGGGTTCTTCTGCAAGAACGCGTAGGCCGTCATCATCATGCCCGGAGTGCAGAAGCCGCATTGCAGGCCGTGCCTTTGGTGGAAGCCCTCTTGAATCGGATGGAGCTGCCCATTCTGGGCCAGACCCTCAACAGTCATGATGGACCTGCCGTCGGCCTGCACCGCAAAGAGCGTGCAGGATTTCACCGCCCGGCCGTCGAGCACGACGGTGCACGCGCCGCACGAGGTCGTATCGCAACCGATGTGGGTGCCGGTGAGATTGGCAACCTCGCGGATGAAATGCACCAGCAGCAGGCGCGGCTCGACCTCGGCAGTGAAATCGGACCCATTGATGGAAACAGTAATCTCTTCGCCCATGGTTTCCCCCTTTTCAATGTTCTGGACCATTCCCGGCGTTTCCACGCTGACCACGTTACCTGGCCCGCACTTCGTAAGGGTGCTGTTCACCCACCAGGCCACGGTGCTCACGCCCGGCGTGCGGGTCAAAGGCCCGTCCGGCTGCCGTCAGGCCGCCGCGCGTTGCAGTGCTTTCTGAAGCGCGCGCATCGTGAGCACGCGGACGACATTGCGTTTGTACTCCTCCGACCCGCGCAAGTCAGCGGTTGGCTCGCAGTCCTCCTGCGCGAACCGGCCGGCCTGCGCGATCAACGCCTCGGAGGGCATCTGGCCGCGCAACACCTCCTCGGACCGTCGGGCCCGCAGCGCCATGGGCCCGACATTCGTCAGGCCGATTCCAATCTGCTCGACCTTTCCATCCGCGGCGAGGCTCAACTGGACCGCGACCCCGGCCGTGGCGTAATCGCCGACCTTGCGTTCCAGTTTGACATAGGCGCCCCCGCTCGGGGCCGGTGGGACGGGAATACGCACCTCGGTGAGGATTTCGTCCGGCGCAAGCGCGCTCGTGAAGATATCCGTGAAGAAGTCGTCGATCGGGATGATGCGCTCGCCATTCGGGCCGGTGGCGACGAGCTCGGCACGGGCGGCGAGCATGGCCGCGGGGTGGTCGTTCGCCGGATCAGCGTGGGCCAGGTTGCCGGCGACCGTCGCCATATTGCGTACGAGTGGATCGGCGATGCTGCGCGAGGTGTCGTGCAGAAGCGGGTAGTGCTCGCGGACCAGCGCCGACTCTTCCAGGTCTGCCTCACGGACAAGGGCGCCGATTCGTAGCCACCCGTCCGCTTGGCGGATGTAATCGAGCCCCGGAATGCGGTTGATGTCGACGAGGAACGGCGGCACGGCAAGCCTGAATCGCATGAGGGGGATCAGGCTCTGGCCACCGGAGAGGATTTTTGCGTCCTCGCGCTGCTGCAGGAGCGCAACAGCTTCGGGAACCGTTCGGGGGGCAGCGTACTGGAACTCTGCAGGGATCATCCGAGGAACCTCCTTTGGTATCAGGATAACCGTTCCGTTCCCTTCATCGAGGGATTAGACCCATTCTGTGCGTTGCTGCGCCGGTATGGAGTCCATCGCGCTGCCACCCACGGGAAAAGCGAGTTGTTGCGATGCCCTCGGGCCGACGGTTTCAGCAACACGCGCTGAAAAGGGAGATGATTTGAGTTTGTCAAGGCTGGGACCAGATTGACTTGCGGGCTCTCCGTGGGGCGAGCAGCCAAGACAACACTGCGAGGTGATCGGCGCGCCGTGGCGAAAGAATCCGGGGAGAATTGAGAGGAGTATACCCGGGCGGGAAATGCGAGTCAAACGTTTGCGACGGCGTCCCACGAGGTCCACTCCATCGGTGGCCGAGCAGCAATCAACCAGGCCGGCGGCCTGGAAGGGGCGTCAGGAGCGAGAGCGCCGGTCAAGGAGCCAGA
>DOUV01000496.1:5221-5584 GCA_003520455.1 Chloroflexota bacterium
TCGGCGTGCCGGCCTCGAAGCGGACGCTTGGGCGTCCAACGCGCTTGCCCGCTCGCTCACCCACCGGAGAAACAGGCCAGCGGGACGAGGCGGTCGGCGCGGGTAAGGCGCTGCGGATCCTGGCCGGGCAAGCGCACCTGAACCAGGTCGGTGCTCTTCGGGCCGTGCTGGAGGAAGAGGATCCGGCCAGCGGTGCACCAGAGTGGCTGGCTCAGGCTCAGGCCGCTGCTGAGGCTGACGCCTAGACTGCTCTCACCGGGCAGCTCGGGGTCGAGTAGCAGGAGGTCGGTCGCGACCAGGCGCCCTCCCGCCGAACAGCCCTTCGCCACCAGCAACCGGGGCCGGCCGGTCTCGGTGTTCCAG
>DOUV01000185.1 GCA_003520455.1 Chloroflexota bacterium
CGGCTTCTCGACGAGGACCTCGGCGACTATGCCCGCCCGTCTCAGTTCGGCCACGGCCGCGCGGGCTCGCCGGGCGCTCCCCAACACCTCACCCAACTCGCGTAGTGTGCTCTCGCCGTCCGCCTGAGCCGCCAGCCAGGCCACAAGCAGCCGCTCGTCGCGCGTAAGGGTCCGCCCGGCCCGTGCCGCGGCATTGTGCGCGGTGAGATGGACCATGCGCTCGGTGCCCTGCAGCACACCGGGCGGCAACATCAGGATGAGCGTATCCCAGAGCGGGGCCAGGTAGTGGTGGCTCATCCAGCGGGCGAGTTCGACCTGGTACGAACGCAGGAGCGGCTGAGGGGAGGCGAGCTTGAGAATCGGGCGAATCTGGTCCGGAGGCACCGGGGTGGCGTCGTCGAACCCAATGACCAGCCCCTGGCGCTGCTGGTGTCCGAACGGCACCCAGACCAGGTGCCCCACCTCGAGCGACCCCGCCAGCGTCGCCGGAATCGCGTAGTGGAATGCCTTGAACAGCGGGTGCTCGTCACTCTCCCGCCCATCATCCTGACGGCGAGTCAAGAGCCCCATCTTCTGCCGCAGGCTCAAATCCACGGCGACAACTACATAGAGCATCTTTGGAGATAGGAGGCCGGAAATCGGAGATTGGGCGCTGATTGAAGGTACCTTGCATACTGGTACCAAACATCCCAAAGAAACACAAATCGGACTGTCGGCCGTCAAGGATTCGACCTCCAACGAGAGGCCGCTCCCCGTCCGCTTCTCTATCACAAGCAGTTAGCGGCACGGGCTGCATCCAGGCGGTCAATCGGGGTGATGGCGAGCCCCACCTGAAGGAGCAACAGCAGAAGTAAAACCCCCAGTGCCACGGCCCAGGCGCTGCGGGTGAGGCTGTTGCGATCCACCACGCGGGCGCCGAGGGCCAGGTGAAAATCGGGCTCGAGGGTGTAGAGCGGCGTCAGGGCGAGGCCAAGGAGAAAGCCACTGGTCAGACCGCCTATATGACCAAAATTATCGATTCCGGGAATCGTGAACCCGAGAACGAGATTCAAGCCAATGACGACGACCAGGTTGGTGAGCTGGCGACGGCCCAGCTCGCCGAAGCGCTGGCGATTGCGGAGAAAGAACGCCACCAGCGCCCCGATGATCCCAAATATCGCCCCGGAAGCACCGGCCGAGAGCGCCGGGCTGAATGCGAAGCTCGCCCAACTGCCGTACAGCCCCGACAAAATGTAGATCAAGATGAACCGGGCACTTCCAAAGAGCCGCTCGACCTCGCGCCCGAAAAGCCAGAGCGCGTATTCGTTGAAGAGCAGGTGCACCATGCCGATGTGCAGGAAGATTGGTGTGAGCAAGCGCCACCATTGGCCCTGCGCAATCAGATAGTTGAACTTGGCGCCGAAGCGCAGCAAGACGCAGGACGACGTCGATCCCCCCGCCACCTCCATCGCCATAAAGACCAGGAAATTGAGGACGAGCACGGTGAAGGTGATCCAGGCACGGTGGATGGGCAACGGGTAGCCGCGCTGCTGGGGCCTGGCAGGTGGCCAGGTAGGGCCGACGTCAGCCGACGGCGGCCGGTCGTCGTCCATAGGCCGGGTCTCCGCACTGCGAGCGGGCAATGGCAGCCGCCACCGCGCTCACAGCGTAATCTTGCGCTGCTTCACCCGGCTCTTCTCAGCGGTGATGATGCAGGCAATCTGACGAGCTGTCTCTTCTAGACAGCCGTCGCGGTTGACGACAACGTAGTCGAATTCTTCCACCCGCTGCATCTCCTGGCGGGCCGTGGCGATGCGGAGCTGGAGCTTCTCAGCGTCTTCGGTCTTGCGCGCCTGCAATCGCGCGATCAGTTCTTCCTCACTCTGTGCAGTCAAAAAAATAAAGACCGCATCCGGAACGAGCCGCCTGATCGTGGCGGCGCCCTGGATATCAATCCGCATGATGACGTCCTTCCCGCTCCCCAATGCGTCGCGGACTTGCTGCTTTGGAATCCCCTTGTAATCCCCATAGACCAGGGCGTGCTCCAGCAGTTCACCCCGTTCAATCATTTCGGCAAACTCTTCCATGGCAGTAAAGAAGTAATCCCGGCCGTGCACTTCGTTGGGTCGCTTGGGGCGTGTCGTCGCCGTGACGACGAAGTGGAAGGGGTAGCCCAACCGTTTCATCATCTTGAGGGTCTCGTCTTTCCCCACACCCGACGGGCCGGAGATCACCACCAACAGCGGTTGGGGCTCGCCGAAGGAGCGTCTCGGCTCTTGAGCGTTGCTCTCAAGCACCGGCGATTCGATCCTCTCAATCACGTTAGGTATCGGTCTGTTGATCACGGACGCTCCGTTGCTGCCGGAGCCGGTTGACGATCGTTTCAGGTTGGAGGGCCGACAGAGCCACGTGTCCACTGTCGAGGACGATGACACTTTTCGTCTTCCGGCCGTACGTCATATTGATCAAGCGTCCCTCATCCTCAGCCACGCGAATCATCCGCCGAATCGGCGCGGAGTCGGGGCTGAGAATCGCAAGCACCCGGTTTGCAGCGACCGTGCCACCGAACCCGACGTGGAGCAACTCGGTCGCCATCACTCCCTCTCGGTTTGCGCTTGGCGAACCCCGAAAGCCCGTGCTGAGCATCTGGCCTGGGAGAACCTCCCCACCGCCGGCCAGCGCTCGACCCGCACCTTAGGCGAATGGAGTCTTCGTCCGCCTGCGGGCGAGAGCCAGCTGTTGTTCCCTTCTATGATCTTCACGGTAACAACCTACACTCGTCGAGACTCGCTGGACAGGCGCATTTCGCCTATAATGCCCGACAGTACGCAACCATGCAAGTTGGGAGTAAGGAGTATGCCCATCTACGAATACCGCTGCGAGGACTGTGGCCGCCGTGGCCAGCATCTTCACCGAAGCTTTTCCGATATAACCGTGCCCCCCTGCCCGCGCTGCGGAAGCCCTCGCATGAAGCGGCTCATCTCGAAAGTGGCCGTCCTCAAGAGCGAGGAGGCCCGGATGGAGGCGCTGGCCGACCCATCCAGCTTCGGCGACCTCGACGAGAATGACCCCAAAAGCCTCGCCCGCTTCATGCGCAAGATGGGTCAGGAGATGGGTGAGGATCTCGGCCCCGAATTCGAGGAGGTGGTCGATCGACTCGAAGCGGGTGAAGATCCCGAGTCGATCGAGGCGAGTATGCCAGGAATGGGCGGCGATAGCGGCGCCGACGGCGATTTCTTCTAAAACAACCGCTCTTATTGGAATACGGTGCGCTGGGGCCGGGGTGGAGGGGCGACGCACCTCGGAAAGTGCGTCGCCCCTGATCCGCGCACGTTACTCCAATATGAGCGTGAAAAGTTGAAGGTTGGAAAGTTGAGAGTCAAAGCCTCTTCAACTTTCCAACCTTCAACTTTGCAACCCTCGTTCCAGGAGCTCCCCAACAGCCGTTCGCACCGCCCCGGCGACGATCGCTGCGTCGGCCAGCGCTGGGATCACGACCCAACGATCTGGCTCGGCGGCCACGAGCGCCAGGTACCCCTGCCGGACCGCTTCGTGAAAACTCAAGGTCTCGGCGTCGAGCCAGTTCCACTCGGCCCCGGAAGCAGCCGCGCCGCGGCGCCGGGCCAGCCCCTCAGTCACCGGCAAATCCAGCAAGATGGCCAGATCCGGCTGAAGCCCACCGGTGGCGAACCGGATGATCGTTCGCAGTTGATCCAGGTGGCGACCGCGCGCGTAGCCCTGGTAGGCCAGCGTCGAGTCGGCGTAGCGATCACACACCACGACCGTACCCCGCGCCAACGCGGGCCGGATGACCTCGCGCACCAGTTGCGCCCGCGACGCGTTGAAGAGCAAGATCTCGGCTTCGTCGGTCAACTCCCGGTTCCGAGGGGAAAAGATGATCTGCCGAATCTGATCGCCGATAGCGGTGCCGCCTGGTTCCCGAGTCAGGAGGACGCTGTAACCGCGCTCGCTCAGCCAGCCGGCCAGCTGGCGGGCCTGGGTGCTCTTGCCGCTCCCATCCGGCCCCTCGAAGGTAATGAAGAAACTCAATGTTGAACCCCAGTGACGGGGAGCAAGTAGCAAAGCGAGCAGGAAGCCAAGCTGCGTTTGCAACGTCCTTGCAACGCAAGCTTATTCCTGCTACTTGCTCCCTGCTCCCAGCTACATGATCGAGTTGTTGGCGTAGATTCGCACGCGACGGCGGGGCTCTTTGCCTTTGGACCGAGACATCAGGTTGGCAGAGCGCGCCAGCTCGTGCTGCTGGCGGCGGATGTGCGCCTCACGCGGCAGAAGCTCGACGCTGCTTGCCCCGTGGCGAATCTCTTCAATCGCCTTCCTCGCCTCCGCCATCGCTTCCTCGAAAGGGTCGCGCGGCATGTCGATCCCGAAAATGTCGACGAACGCTCCCTCCATCTGGGCCACAGTGTTGGAGCGTAGTACGTATACCGGAGTCCCGCGACGCTCGGCGTCGCTGATCAGTTGCGGCCGCTTGCGGTAGTAACTCCGCAGGGTAATCAGAACATCGGTCTCACGCAGATCGTTGACTACCTCGATCGGCAAGTTGAGACTGTTGGCCGCCTGTTTGAGCCGGTTCTGGCTGACACCGTACGGGTAGACTCGCAACGTCTTGGACGTATCGCGCCGGGCGAACACGGCGGGCTGGGCGTTGGCACCGGTGGGCACCGTCCGCCCGGCGAACTCGTCAGGGCGCCAGCGTTCCTCGCGCAGCATCTCGACCCGCAGCCAATCCTCCTCAGCCGCCGAGAGAGCCGCTCGGGCTTCGTCGAGGGCCGCGCTGGTGGCAGCGAATTTCCGCGGGTCGCGGGCATAGAGCGCGCCATCCGACAGGATTTCCTCCAGGCGGCAGATTTCGGCGGCGAG
>DOUV01000184.1 GCA_003520455.1 Chloroflexota bacterium
GCGCTCTTGCCGGCGCCCGGCTCGGCGGTCAGCAGCAGGAAGCGACAGCCGGGGTCGTTGAGGCGCTGCTCAACTTCGGCGGCCAGCCACTCGCGCCGCAGAAAGCGCGGATTGGCGAGGGAGGACTCAACCACCGCGCTGAAGAACAGGTCCTCCTCCCTCGAGCTCTCGGGGATTGTGGTCACAGCCCACCTCTCTCTTATCCTCGGTCACCGCTCAGGGGGTGCACCCTGGCCCCCTCCCTCCGGGGGCCCCAGGCGTGAGGACAAACGTCACGCCCGACGCCTCACGTCCCGCGCCTGCCAGTGACCTCGACGATGAGTGGCCGGCCGACGTTGAACGCGGCGGCCTCATCGCGACAGCCGACGCGGCCGGCTCTTCGTGTTCGGCATCCTCGGATGGTACTATTCTATGCCTCACCCGGCTCGTGGTCCAACCTGAACTGGTCCCCGCGGGTGAGCCCGGAGCACGGCGCCTTCAAACGTTCGAAGATCTCGAGCGCCTGCCGGTTCACCGGAGAGGAAGACGTCGCTGGGAAGGGCAGGTACCCGGCGCTAGCCATCCAACGGGCGGCGCACCGCCATCGGCCCCTTTTGCATCACGTGGGTGTAGATCATGGTGGTCTTGACGTCTTTGTGGCCCAGGAGTTCCTGGACTGTGCGGATGTCGTAGCCGGCTTCCAGCAGATGGGTAGCGAAGCAGTGGCGGAAGGTGTGGGGCGTGACGGGTTTGGCGAGACCGCTGGCCTTGACCGCGGCGCGGACGGCGCGCTGCAAATTGGAGTCGTCGGCGTGGTGGCGGCGGGGGACGCCGGAGCGGGGATCGACACTGAGTTTAGAGGCCGGAAAGACATACTGCCAACCCCATTCTTTGCTGGCGTTGGGGTATTTGCGTTCCAGGGCATAGGGTAGATAGACAACGCCAAAGCCAGCCTCAAGATCAGATTGATGCAGGACTTTGACGTGGCGTAAGTGCTCCTGTAAAATGGGCTGCAATTGTTCTGGCAATAATGTCACCCGGTCTTCATTGCCTTTCGTATCCCTCACCACAATCTGATGTTGGCCAAAGTCGATGTCTTTGACCCGCAGGCGCAGACATTCGAGCAGACGCATCCCGCTTCCGTAGAGCAGCTTGGCCTGGAGGCGAAAGGGAGGATCTGTGATCTGTTCCAGCACGCGATGGACTTCGGCTTTGGTGAGCACAACAGGCAAGCGTTTGTCCTTCTTGGCGCGCAGGGCGTTGATCCCGGTCAGATGGATGCCAAGCACCTCTTTATAAAGAAAAAGGATGGCCTGCATCGCCACGTTCTGGGTGCTGGGCGCGACGTTACGGTCCGCAGCCAGGTGGGTGAGGTAGGCTTCCACTTCGGGTGCGCCCATGTCCGCGGGGTGGCGTTTGTTGTGGAAGAGAATGAAATCCTTCATCCATTGCAGGTAGGTCTGTTCGGTGCGGATGGAGTAGTGCTTGACGCGAATGCGATCCCGAGCACGGTCGAGGAGTTTTTTCTCAGCCATGAGTCATTTGCCCCCCATTTGGGTATAAGATCTCTCGGAATTGAGTCATTAGAGGAAAGATGGGGGATTATGACTCATTTCTGAGTCGTTTGCAAGTCTGTTGTAGATGTGGTATCGGTTGAGGTGACTCAGAAATGAGTCATAATAAATAGGTTGGGCGCTACCTAGCGAAGTGTGGTAACTTCTTGTATAATGGCAAGTAGGATATTTTAATACCAAGCCAAAGGACAAAATGAGCCTAAACCTTTTTAATTATTCAGACGAATTATCGAACTTATGTGCTGCCTACGGCGTGAAGCGGCTAGAGTTATTCGGGTCTGCCTCACGCAGTGACTTTGATCTGGAAGAGAGTGATTTGGATTTCCTGGTAGAGTTTGCCGATACCCATGCCCTGGGAGCATCCGACCGATATTTTGGTCTCAAGGAAGATTTGGAGCAACTCTTTCAGCGTCCGGTTGACTTGGTAGAAGTGAAGGCGATCAAAAACCCATACTTTTGGCAGGCGATTGAACAGGATAAGGTGTTAGTGTATGACGTTTGAAGTTAAAAAACTGCTTTATGACCGCGACCGGGCGATTGAACTAATCACCCACTTTACCTATGGCAAACAACTGGCGGATTACAAGGCGGATGCTTTGCTACGTTCAGCGGTGGAACGGCAGTTTGAGATTATTGGGGAAGCCCTCAATCGATTGAAGAAAGTTGATCCGGGCACGTTAGCTCGGATCAGTGATTATCAGCGGATCATCGGTTTTCGGAATGTGTTGGCGCATGGGTATGATGTGATTTCTGATGAAATCGTATGGGATGTAGTGGAGAACAAGCTACCGAGGCTAGGCCAGGAGATAGAGGAGATTAAGCGTGATTTTGGGGTAGAGTGATGGATACCGGCGCGTGTCTCATTCTAGGGTTACAGCTAAACCAAGAAGCGGCCCAACAAGTCGTTCCAGGCGACTTGCTACCGCTGCGGTTTTTAAGCTAACTGCGCCAGCAGGGTTGGTTTTGACTTGTAACTCGGTTTGCTGGCCCGCAAGCGCCTGAACTCCGCCGTTGTGTGTCCACTTGCATAGATGTATCCTTTGGGATACAATACAGCCATGATCGAAATCCGCCAGACGGAGGTTTACGCAGACTGGTTTGCCAGGTTGCGCGATCGCCAGGCCCGTGCCCGCATTGATGTGCGCCTCCGTCGCCTATCGTTGGGCAATCCTGGCGATGTCAGGCCGGTGGGCGAAGGTGTCTCAGAACTGCGGATCGACTATGGCCCCGGCTATCAGGTCTACTTCGTTCAGCGTGGATCGGCCCTGGTGATTCTGCTGGCAGGCGGCGACAAACACACGCAAGACCAGGATATTCGGACCGCGCTGGCATTGGCAGGCGAGGTGTAGGTGGTGAGCATGGAACAGAACAAGATCGAAACCCGCCCTTGGGATGCGGCCGAGCATCTGGAATCCGAAGAGGATATGGCTGCCTATCTTGACGCCGCATTGGAAGAGGGCGACGTGGCTGTGGTGGTGGCGGCGCTGGGCGACATCGCGCGCGCCAAAGGGATGTCGCAGATTGCCCGCGACGCTGGGCTGGGACGGGAGAGCCTTTACAAGGCGCTTTCGACCACTGGCAACCCGGAGTTTGCCACGATTCTCAAAGTGGTACGTGCGCTTGGCTTACAGTTCCATGTTGAAGCAGCACGCACTTGAGGCAGCTGACTCCTTGCCTCCCCGCGAAACATCGTGGTCGTGCCACCGATAGCAGCCACGGTTCGGGGTCACGGGCCTAACAACGCCATGCACTTGACGCCCTGGGCGGGCGCAATTAAGCACCGTGCACCGAGTTGTTGGTCAGCGCGTCTCAGTTCCTCGTCTTGAATTGACCGGGCGCAGGTGATGGCGAGGCCGTTAGCTGCCATACTGGTGAATTATGCGTAGTGAACAAGAAATGCTCAAATTAATTATGGATACCGCCGAAAATGACGAACGCATACGAGCCGTTATCATGAACGGATCACGCGCTAATCCCGATGCTCCTCAAGACATTTTTCAGGATTTTGATATTGTTTATATAGTCACCGAGGTCGATCCCTTCAAGAATAATCGCGAGTGGATAAAACGTTTCGGCGAAATCATGATCCTGCAAATGCCTGAAGATATGCTAGATCCGCCACCGAGCAATGATGGCAGTTTTATGTATCTGATGCAGTTTACTGATGGAAACCGATTAGACCTGGCAATTGATCCCGTTGCAAAACTCAATGAAATGGACAGAGATAGTCTCAGCCTGTTGCTCCTGGATAAAGATGGGATTATCGGGTCATTTGCCCCGCCGAGCGAGAGCGACTATCTGCCCAAACCTCCCACCGCTAAGGCATTCTCGGATTGCTGCAACGAATTCTGGTGGGTTTGCCCCTACGTAGCCAAGGGATTGTGGAGAGAAGAAATAATCTCTGCCAAACACATACTTGACGGGGCGCTTCGGGAGCAACTAATGAAAATGCTAACCTGGCATATTGGCATGAAAACCCAGTTTTCCCGAAACCCTGGTAAGTTCGGCAATAACTTCCAACAGTACCTTGATTCTGAGTTGTGGGAAATGCTTCAACAAACATATGCTGATGCCAGCTACGACAAAACATGGGGCTCGTTATTCACGATGTGTAATCTTTTCCGCACTGTGGCTTTACATGTTTCAGATCATTTTGGCTTTGAATATCCCCATATGGATGATATGAATGTGAGTGCCCATCTGCACCATGTTCGCGAACTGCCAAGAGATGCTAAAGAAATCTATTGATCGTCCAAGCCCTTCTATCAACCCGATGGCAGCTAACAATGCGTGCAGCGGACGGCTGGGATTCTGCGCGTTTTTGAGCTTCTTCTTGGCTTTGGCAGGCTTCCGTTTCCAAGCCTCATTCTCCCCAGCCGCCGCTAACGCAGACCGTTATCCGGCCCGTCGGCTGGCAGGCTC
>DOUV01000197.1 GCA_003520455.1 Chloroflexota bacterium
CAGAAGCGCCGCTCACGCCGCTCTCCGGCCGGCGCGGCTTGCTTGAGGCGGGGGTCCAGCCGTGGGTAGACCGACTCCAACACCAGGTTGACGAACAGGAACAACAGGCCCAGCGCCACAATCAGGTCGGTGACCAGCGGAGTCATGCCTCGATCGATCGCCTGTAACAACGTGAGCCCAAGGCCCGGCCACAGGAAGAAGAACTCTACCACCGGCAGGCTGGCGAGCGACAGACGAAGGGACATCCCGAGCGTGGTCAGGACCGGGATGGTCACATTCCGGAAGGCGTGGCGGCCCAAGACCCGGCGCCGCGACAACCCTTTGGCCTGCGCCGTCCGAATGTAGTCCTGTCCCAGCACGTCGGAGAAGGAAACGTAGGTGATCTGCACGATCTGGGCGAGCGGGCGCGCGGCCAGCACCAGAGCCGGCATCACCAGGTGCGCGTCCCAGCCAAAACCCGTCGGTGGGAGCGCCGGCAGGCCCAGCCGCCGGTATAACCAGATGTCAACCACCCAGAAGAGCATTGCGAGCAGAAAACTGGGCGTTGAGATGCCGAGCACCGAGAGCAGCACTACCAACGATGCGCCTCGCCCGCGCCGGGCCAGGGCCAGAGCGAGGCCCGATGGAACACCGACGGCCGTTGCGAGGCCCAGGGCGAAGAGCAGCAAGCCGGCACTCCGCCCGAAGGTCACGACGACCAGGCCAGGGGCGGAAATCTCGCTGCGTTGCCAGAAGTAGGTCGTCGGGTGATCGACCAGGTA
The DNA here is from genome assembly GCA_003520455.1 of Chloroflexota bacterium. The sequence goes on from DOUV01000197.1 coordinate 762, forward strand.
CGTAACCGTCCGGTGCACGGCTTCAAGGGCCGCACCCTGGGGTGCCGCCGGGAGCCCGGCCCGCCCTCGCTCGGCCATGATGAGCCCGAACAGGGTCAGGTAGGCGATCACGAGGAGAGTGATCAGACCGGAACCGGCTCGCCGGGGAATCCCTTGAAGGCCAGAATCGCTGAGTATCTGCCGGAGTAAGACTTTTTCACCGGCAGCCGGGCGAATCGTTCTCGATGTCGCCCGATCTGAGCTGCCAGGTTTCTGTTCGCTGCTGGCGCTCATCGCCGAGTTTTTCCTGATCTGGCGTCCGACTCGCTCAGGCCCCGTGACGTGGCGCTCAGCACATCGGGGACGTCGGTGATGATACCATCTACCCCCCATTCGATCAGCACGCGCATCGCCTCCGGGTCATTGACCGTCCAGGTGTTGATCGCGCGGCCCAGAGCATGCGCCGCGTCCACCTGCGGCCGGCGGAGTTGCGTGAAGTGGGGGTGCAGCGCATCGGTCCGGAGCCAGCGCGCGAGTTGGCCGTGGCGCAAGCCCACCGGCATGTCGGGCGAGTACAGCAAGCCGATGGGAATCCGCGCGTCGAGCCGCCTGAGGCGGCTCAGCACCAGAGGGTTGAAGCTGCTGGCAACGACGCGCTCATAGAGGCCACGCGCGGCGATAAAATCGGCCGTGGCCCGCTCCAGGCCGCGGCTGAGAACGCCCTCGTCCTTAAGCTCGATGTTGACGGAGGTGTCGGCCGGAAGCGCGTCAAAGACCTCGGCCAGGGTCGGGATCGAGGTACCTGCCCAGGCTGGGCCGAACCAGGCGCCGGCATCCAGCGTCCGCAGTTCCGCCAGCGTCCTGGCCGCCACGGGCCCGCTCCCCGAGGTGGTCTTGTCCAGCGTGAAATTGTGGATCACGACCATCTCGCCGTCGCGGCTCAGCTGAACGTCCAGTTCGACGCCGTCAGCCCCAAGCGCTATCGCTTTCAAAAAGGCGGGGATCGTGTTCTCGGGGGCGACCCGGCGCGCGCCCCTGTGGGCCAGATTGAGTGGTCCGCGATCAGGCATGAGCATTCCCCAACAGACCGGCGTGAGGATGCGGGGCGGGAAGACGTGCGTCACTCTCCGCCCCAACCGCACCCGCCTGATTCATCAGATCGGTTCCAGGACGGTCTGAAAGACACAGTGCGCGCCGGCCGCCAGCAGTGAGCTCTGGACTCCTTCCGCCGCTGCCGGGTCGATCAGCACGACGATGTTGCCGCCGCGCCCACCGCCGCTGAGCTTGGCACCGAACGCGCCCGCCTGTAAGGCGGCCTCGATCAACCGCTCGTTGGCCGGGGCCGACACGTCCAGCGGCCGCAGCAACTCCTGGTTGGCGTTCATCAGCCGGCCAAGGGCCCGGGCATCGCCGCTCTCCAGCGCCAGCCGCGCGGCCTCCACCACGGTGCCGATGCGCTCGAAGTACCGCCCGTACGTGACCGGGTCGGCAGCCCACCGCGCGCGGACCTCGCTGACGGTCAGGCGAGTGGGACTGGCAACGCCGGTATCAGCGATCAAGAAATGAAAAGGGGTCACCACACTGAAGAGCTCGGGGGGCGTATCCCGGCGGAACCAAATCGGGCACTCGAACGCGATCACCGTGTTATCGATGCCGCTCGGCGTGCCATGGTGAAGTTTCTCCGTCTCGTAGACCAGTCCCGAGACCTGCTCGGGCGACAGCCTGACACCGAGGTGCGTGCTCAGTGCTCTGATCAGAGCCGTCGCCACCGCGGCGCCACTGCCCAGGCCACTGGCGATGGGAATGGTGCTGGTGATGGTGATGCGCAGGTCGGGCTCGGAGCGAATACCGAGGCGCCGCAGCACGTTCCGCACTGTGAAGGCCAGGGGCTCATCGGCCGGCACCGCGTCGAGCAGGTAGCGACGGCCGAGGGTCTCCGCATGCAGAATGACCCCGGCGTGAGGACGGCCTGGCTCGACAATGACCGTTGCCCGGCGTTGTGTCACCGGGACAGCAATGGCGGGCTGGTCATAGACCACCGCGTGCTCGCCCAAGAGTATGATTTTTGCGGGAGCGGTTGCGCGAGTTGAGGAGGTTGAGGCACTCAAGAAGACTCTCCTTGGCAATCCGGCCGCCAGGATGCAGCGACAGGTGTGCCAACGATTATGAGCGAGAGTCACCACGGGCCGCACCCGTTCGGTGAAGCGACAGCCGTGGGACCTGGCTGGCGAGGGAAAAGCCAATCGCGTCAAGGGGATCGTCCGAAACTGACTTCAGTACCTGACTGGCGACCCGCGGTCCGGCGCCCGAGCCAGCACTCGCTCACGCTGAGAAACCGCCGCTATCGCGCCGGTCGCACCATTCCACAACATTGGTAGTACTCCCCGGCGCAAGTATATCACTTGTCCCTGGAAGCCTGCAATGACCCGCAAGGACCGGCTCAAGGTGCGACGCACCTCGCTCCCGAGAGAGGATCGATCCAGGAAGCGTCCAGCTCACCACACCCCGGCCGCATGGAATGGCAGGTGCGTCGCACCTCGTCCCCGAGAGAGGGCTCGGTGGGCGCCACCTCAGGCCGGCGCCCGCCACAACAAGACAACCGGGCGCGGGTCAGGAGTTGACTGCGCACCCGGCTGAGGATTGGCACTGAACCGTTACCCGGTCGCGAGGACGGGTGAATCGCCTGCGTCCGGGATGGGCTCGGAGAGATCGGCCGAGGCCGAGCTGATGCCGCGCAGGTGGCGCCAGGCCAGCGTCCAGGCCGTAGAGCTGAAGGCCACGAAGAGGCCGGCGATGATGGCGAAGCCGATCAATGCCAGCAGCGCGAGGGGCGCGGCCACGACGAGCGCCGCTACCAGGCTGTTGGCACTTTGATACGCCAGGAACGCGGGCCCAATGATCAAGGCCCCCGCCACGAGCAGCAGCGGCGTCATCAGCAGACCAAAGCCGAGGCTAATCGCCCACATGAGCAGCCCGAAGAGGATCGTCTCCTTCAGATAGGTTCGCGCGAGTCCCCAGGCTGCGCCAATGGCCTCAATTGGACCGGCTTGACTCAGGACCACCTCTCGGGCGGCCCACTGACCCAACAGGGCAAGGACAACCGCCAGGAGGATGAGCAGGGCAATGGTGGGCAGCAGTACGAGTAAGAAGAGCCCGATGCCAAGCACCGCGAACACACCGCGATCCGTGGCGGCCGCCGCGCCAATCCCGCCGGCCAGGATCCCAGCCACCAGGACGCCAATCCCGATTGCCACCACAATCAGCGGCAGGGCCAGGAGCAGCCTGGTCAGGAACAGGAAGAAAGCGTCTCGCGACCACCCGCGCCGCAAGCCTCCGGCGACGGTGACAGGCTCATCATCGTCGGCCCTCGCCGCACCATCGATCAATGCCACCTCCGCAACGTAGCGCACGATGGCCGCAATGATGGCCAGGACGAGGAGCAGTCCGATGACGATCGCAATGAGGCCCAGCATCGTACTGAGATTTAAGTTGAAGCCCGGTGGGCCCTGAAACCGGGGAACCCGGCCCCCATTGAAGCCATTGAAGTTATAACTCGGCCCGCCGCCGCGGCCCGCACCGCCGAACAACGCCACCAGGAAGCCGAAGACCCAGAGCGCGGGCTGGCGCCGGGTGATTTCGAAGGCTCGTGAGAGAATCTGGCTGTAGGGCATACATCAGTCTCCCGCCCCGTCCGGCATACGGACAGGCAACCACGATCAGTCGTCGCACTCAGTACTACGCAGGTTGACCGCCGTAGGTTTCACTCCCCGCTCGGTTGCTCCTCCGCGTCGGCGGACACCC
>DOUV01000873.1 GCA_003520455.1 Chloroflexota bacterium
CAACTAGTGAGATGAAGTGAGGAGAGAATTTATAGCACGCTTTGATGCCTAAAAAAGAAGACGGTCGCTCCTCCCGAACGGGCAAACCCACCGTAAGGTGGGGGCGCAAAGCTGCGGGTCTTCCTCAGAGTTGGTTGGGACGTATCTTGAAGATGGCTGGGCTGCCGAAGGAACACTCTTCGGCAGCCTTTTTGTTTTCCTTCCACGCTCACGAGCGAAGGCAAGAACGCCGGGAGAAACCGGCAAAGGAGGCCTGGCACCAAGAAGATCGCAAAGTGCGACGTTTGTTCTCGAAAGGAGGTCGCCATCGATTCGATCATGAACTCGTTCTCAGGCCGGAATAATCCAGTGCAGATCCGTCAACGGTTGTGCGTGGCGGCAGCGACGCCGCCAGGAGGCAAGTGATGATCACCAGACGGCAGTTCCTGAAGGCCGGTGCGGTGACCGGAGCCACGCTCCTTGTGCCCACCGATTTTGGCTTCATCCGGCGAGTATTGGCTATCCCGCTCCCGGCAATCCCCGGCGGGACGTTGGACCCCGGCGGCATCCCGAAGTACGTGACTCCGTTAATAATCCCGCCTGCGATGCCGCAACGCACCGTCCCCGGAGGCCCACCAGGCGTAGATTTCTACAAGATCGCGGTTCGGCAGTTCCAACAGCAGATCCTGCCGGAAATCGTGGGGCCGCCAACCACAGTGTGGAGCTACGGCTCTGCGGATCATCCAGGTACTGTCGTCGAAGGCGGGACGTTCAACTATCCTGCCTTTACGATTGAAGCCGCGTGGAACCAACCGGTCCAGGTTGAGTGGGTCAACGACTTGGTGGATGCCAACGGCAACTTCCTTCCCCATATTCTGCCAGTAGACCCGACTCTCCACTGGGCGAACCCGCCGGGCGGCAAGCACGGGAGGGATACCCGTCCAACATTCAAGAGTACGCCGGGCCCCTACACAGGGCCGGTGCCTATTGTGACCCATGTCCACGGGGCACACACGTTCGAATGGAGCGACGGGTATCCTGAGGCGTGGTACCTGCCAGTAGCAAACAACATTCCTGGATCCTTCGCGAAGACCGGTACATGGTATGATGCGTTCGTAAAAAAGTATAAACTGAACTGGGATCCGGGTACGGCTGTGTTTAGATACCCCAACGACCAGCGGGCGACCACGCTCTGGTACCACGACCACACGCTGGGCATGACCCGGCTGAACGTCTATGCCGGACCCGCCGGCTTCTACCTGATCCGGGGTGGCCCGGATGATCAGGTTGGCGGTGTGTTGCCGGGGCCAGCGCCGGGGGTGGGTGACGACCCGTTCGGCACTTACTATGAGATTCCCATCGTGATCCAGGACCGCTCGTTCAACGATGATGGCTTGCTGTTCTACCCTGAGAGCCGGGTATTCTTCGACGAGTTCAGCGGCCCCTACATCCCCGATAGCCCTGTGTCGCCGATCTGGAACCCCGAGTTCTTCGGCAATACGATGGTGGTCAACGGCCGTACCTGGCCCTACCTGGCGGTCGAGCAGCGCCGCTACCGCTTCCGCTTCCTGAATGGCTGCAACTCGCGGTTCCTGATTTTGAAGTTCGACAACGACCTTCCGTTCTGGCAGATCGGCGCTGAGGGCGGCTTCCTGCCCGCACCGGTGCCGCTCGACCAGCTCCTCATGGGTCTGGCCGAACGCGCCGACGTCATTGTTGACTTTACCAACGTTCTCGTCGGTACAACGATCACCTTGCTCAACCTCGGCCCGGATGAGCCGTTCGGCGGGGGCGAACCGGACGATGATTTCGAGCCGGCAGACCCTGATACGACAGGCCAGGTGATGGAGTTCCGGGTGGTTGGGGCCACAGGAGTGGATACGAGTACACCGCCCAACCAACTGGTGTTGCCCACTATTGCGCCGCTTGGCCCTGAGAGCAATACGCAGTATGTGAGCCTCAACGAAGAGGTCTACGAACCAGCGGATGTGCCTTTCGCGGCGCTGCTGGGCCGGTTCGAGCCTGGCACCGGTCAACCTATGCCTTTGCTCTGGATGGATCCAATCACGGAGAACCCAGGTGTGGGTGCTACCGAAGTATGGGAGATGCGCAACTTCACCGAGGACGCCCATCCCATTCACATCCACCAGGTGCAGTTCCAGGTCGTCGGGCGCGAGGCGATCGGAGGAGGTCCCAGCGTCGCCGGCAGCAATGATCCTCTCCCGTGGGAGACCGGTTTCAAGGACACGGTCATCGCCTACCCGGGCGAGGTCACCCGCGTTAAGGCGAAGTTCGACATCCCTGGACTCTTCGTCTGGCACTGCCACATCGTCGAGCACGAAGACAACGAGATGATGCGGCCGTACCGTGTCGGGCCGTGATGCGGTGAGACAAAACCACGCGAGGAGGGCCGCACCAGGCGGCCCTCTTCTTGCATCTGGGCCCGCACGTGATGGTGCCAGGAGAATACAGGGGCCGCGCGACAGTCAGACTGGCGAAGTGCGACGCACCTGCCATCCTCGGGCCCTGGGCGGAAGTGAGTCGCCCGGTCCCGCGAGCGATCGCTGCAGAGGGGGCGAGGTGCGTCGCACCTTGTCCACCGCGAACGGTCCCTCGGCCTTGTTTTCACTCGGGCGCCGTGTTAGAATGTGTCCAGTCTGGTGTTCCCCTGGCGCTGCATGGGTCAAGCTGAGGAGCGAGGGTGGTACGCATTTTGCCCGCTTCGCTGCAAATCCACATCGTCAGTTGATGAACCATGCGTGAAGGAGGTTGTTCTGGACGCGGCAGCATTGGCCCGACAAGTCGTGGAGGTGATCGAGGACAGGAAGGGCTCCAATATCGTGATGCTGGATCTCCGCAAGGTGACGCCGATCGCCGATTACTTCGTCGTGGCGACCGGCGACAACGAGCGGCTCTTGCGGGCGCTGGTCAAGGCGGTGGACGAGACGGCGGCTCGTGAGGGGGTCGAGCCGTTTCACGTCGAGGGTGAGCCGGAATCAGGCTGGGTGTTAATGGATTACAGCGACGTAGTTGTTCACCTGTTCAGTCCGCAAGCGCGCAGCTTTTACCGGCTTGAAGATCTCTACGACGACGCGCCAGCGGTCGTTCGCATTCAGTAGTCACAGCATAGATTCGCCCAAGCGGCCCTGCCGGGAGCAGTGCGTGCGCTGCTCCCCAGCAGGGCCGCTCTTTTTATTCGTTGCTGATATGGAATAGGATGTGTCGGGTGTATGAGTGCGAGGCGCTCGCACACACGACACCAATATGAGCGTTATTCGTAGATCCAGCGGTCGGTGGCCCGCTCGTGGGTCGCGGTCTCGCCGGGGCGGAACCAGAGGGCCACCTCGGCGGCGGCGTTTTCGGGCGAGTCCGAGCCGTGAACCAGGTTGCGACCGATCTCCAGGCCGTAGTCACCCCGGATGGTGCCCGCTTCTGCATTGAGAGGATTGGTCGCGCCGATGGTCTTGCGCGCCGCCGCGACCGCATGCTTGCCCTCCAGGACAAAGACCACGACTGGGCTGCTGATGATGTAGTCGACCAGCCCTTCGTAAAAGGGCTTGCCCTTGTGAATCGCGTAGTGCTCTTCGGCCAGGTCGCGGGATACCTGCAGCATCTTCATTGCTACGACTTTGAGACCACGTCGCTCGAAGCGGTTGATAATCTCGCCGGTCAGGCCTCGCTGGACCCCATCGGGTTTGACAATGATGAGCGTGCGTTCCATGAAAGCTTGAACCTCGTTCCAGAGAGTGTGGAATGCTCTATTGAATCATCTTCCATGCGACAGTGCAAGACCGGGAGGCCAGAACCAGGGCGGCTTAACGGTCGGGCGCCAGGATGCGACGCACGTGGCGCCCTCAGGAGCGCGTGATCGGGGTGAGTGGGCCGCTTCTCGCAGCCCGGCGGCTCAGGTGTGCAGGTGCGACGCACCGGCGCCTCGGATGCCCGAGTCGGGGCTTCTTGGCTGCGACCGCGCAGGGATACAAACGCGCGGTCGCGGGGCCGCGCGTCCGGTGGTAGCGGGAGAATGGGAGCTACATTTTGTTGATGGCAGCTCGATACTGGGCGACCGCCTCGCGAAGCTGGCCGTGGCGGCGGTACACGTCGCCCAATAACTGGTGAACCCTGGCGCCGGCCACCCCGCCGTCGATCCAGGCCAGGAGTCGCCGGGTCAGGGGCTCGTCGAGGGTCCCCCCCTCGAAGATGGTCTCATAGAGAACCAGGGCACTACGCTCCTGGCCTGCCTCACGGAGCTGATCGGCCAACTGAAGGCGGGCCTCCAGGTTCTCCGGCTCGCGCTCGACGAGATCCATGAGATTCTCCACCGTCCGCGCGGTCGTTGCCTCACCTGTGGCCCCAGCCGCAACGGGCTCGGGTGGAGCGCTGACCGCCTCGGCCGGCTCTGCCTCAGCAGGGCTCATCGGCACCGTCTCGCGGCTCTCAACGTCGGCCGGTTCTGCTTGCAGTTCGAGTGCCTCGTTGGTCGCCTGCTCCAGTGCCACTCGCCACTCGGCTCCTTCGGCGCTGGGCTCTTCAGCCTCCGCGGGCGCTGCGTGCTCCTCACCCGCGGAAGCCTCAGGCTGAGCAGCGATCGTCCCGGCCACATCTTCCGCCTCGATGGG
>DOUV01000869.1 GCA_003520455.1 Chloroflexota bacterium
ATTGCCGTTGGCGTCGGTGTGGGCCCGGACACACCCGGGGGAAGATCGGCGTGCAGGACCACCGCCTCCCCACTTCTCATCAGGGCGGCGCCTGCGCCGGTGATCGCTTCGATCTCACCCGTTGTCACCTGGAGGGTCAGGCTGTCAACAGCCAACGTCCGGACCTGAAAGGTGCCCTCGTGGCTTTTCAAGACGGCGGCGGGGGTGGAGAGCACGAACTCGCCCGGTCCCCGCACAACGACGTCCAGGCTCCCCGTGTCCAGCCGGGCGACGAGTTGCTCCAGTCGCCCGTCCCTGAACAGGATCTCTTCGATATTCACATCACTTGAGGGGGAGATCGTCAATGCGACCGCCTCGTTGCCAAAGGCGAGGCGGGTCCGGCCGTCGTCGCCCGTCAGCAAACGATCGCCCGAGGCCAGGCGGAGGTTGGGCCGCACGGCTTGAGGAGCACTTCCCGTGCGGACCACACTGACGGAGCCACTTGTCTCGGCAACGGCAGCCACCAGGGCCGGGCTGTTGCTTCGCGACCATAGAAGCACGATCGCGAGCGCAGCCAGGACGACTATAGCAGCCCAGCGGGCGAGTGGCAGCGGGAACCAGGCGCGCTTCGGAGGCTCGAACCGCGCCTGGCGGTGGTGTGCAAAGGCAGCGTGAACCGCAACACGGGCAGCCTGCGGGGGTGCGGGGAGAGAGGCGTCGCTCAGGTGTCTGATTGTCTCCCGCAACCAGGCCACGTCTGGCGTGCAGCTGGGGCAGGTGCCCAGATGGGCCGTGACCGTCGCCGCCTCCGACCCCTTCAGGCGCCCCTCAGCATAGTCAACCAGTTGCTCCCAGGTTGGATGTTCCATCTTTCGATTCCTGCCTAAAGGTTTCTGTGAGAAGCGACTGTCCGGCCGCGTTCGACGGCTCCGCTCCATGACTCACTGTGAAGGTGGTCCAGTGCGGTGCGAGGCACCACACCGGGCGTTCCCTCTCCCCTGGCAGCTTGTGGGAGAGACTTCGGAGGTTTCGAGCAGCGTTTTTGCCGGCAGTAGAGACGACCCGGCGGGTCGTCTCTACTGCCCTTATGGGCCTGATTTGCCCGTAAAGTCGCTCTCGAAAACCTCCGGGGTCTGACAAAACCGCTTCCCCAGACAGACTGCTAGTGTGTCGTGACGGGAAGATAGAGCGCGTAGAGCGTTCGGAGCGCCGTCACCCACGTCGCGATCCGTGAGCCGCTCGCAGGATCGATATAGGCATTGACCCTGACAGGCTGGTCGGTCACAAAGGCAGCCTGGCTATCGTCGAGGATGGTGGCGTCGATAATCAGGTACGGCCGGCCCGCGATGTACCAGGTTTGTGATGGGGTGGCCGTTGATTCCAGACTCGTCGAACCGAATGCCAGCAGGCCCAGGGCATTCTCGTCCCCGGCACCCGGCGGCACGTGGGTCTCGATCTTCTGCGCTACGTTGACGCCGGCCTGCACGGTGAATGTGACCTCTACGAACGCGCCGGCCACGAGCGCCCCGTGCTCCTCCTCGAACTCCGTCGAGGCGTCGGCGTCGTACTGGACGCCGCCGATCCGCCAGGTCCCGACAAACCCGGTGGGCGGCATCTGCTCCACGAACCCGTAGGCCCGGCTGAGCGCTGCACCGCTGTTGGGATCGGACGGGCACTTCTCGTCTGCCTCGGTCTCGATCTTCGCGGCGGTTCGCGTTCCGTCCGGCGCCGTGTGGTAATAGACCTCCACGCAGGCATTCAGTTCGAACGGTCCCTCCTCCTGCTCCAGCCGGGTTTCACTCTTCACCATGTAGGTGGCGCCGGCGATCGTCCAATCGCCGATGAAATCGGCGGCCGGGGGGAGGGCATCGATCCGGCCGTACACCTTCGCGAGGGCCTGCTCCTCCTCTTCCACCTCGTGCTTGCCTTCGATGGAGGTCGCTGTGAGCGTTCCGTCGTCGGCGCGGACAAAGTGCACCTCAACCAGCAAGCCGACCGAGAAGGGGCCATCCTTGAGCTCGGTGTCGCCGGTGACCAGATAGTTGAGCCCGCCGATGGTCCAGGTCCCGGTCAGGTCAGGGGTCGAGGGCAACATCTCGATCCGGCCGTAGGCCTCGTTCTCCTCGCTCTCCGGGCGGCAGTCGTGCGCCTGCCTGCTCTCGATCTCCGTGGCGACGTTGGTCGCCCCGTTCACCAAGTAATGCACTTCGGCGCACTGCCCGGTTGTGAGCTGGCCGTGTTCCTGCTTGAAGACGGTCGTATGGGCGACCGCCTCGTAGTCCGCCGCCCCGATGGTCCACGTGCCGAACAGACCATCGGTTGGCCTGGCGGTGATCACGCCGGTCGCCTTGAGGATGGGTTGGTCGGGCAGGGGCGGGCCACAGTCGTCGGGCGACTCGGTCTCGATCTCGTGGGCTTCGCGCGTCGGGCTGTTGGGGTCGTACTTGACCTCGACGCAGCCGCCGACGTAGAAGTCGCCGTGGCTGCGATCGAGGAGGGTGGCAGGCGTGACGGCGTAGGTGACACTCGACCCGCTGTTCACGGTCCAGGTCCCGATGAATCCTTCGGGGAACGCTTCGAGGGTACCTTTCACCTCTTGAAGCTCGGGCTCGCCTGGGGCTCCACAGAGGCCGTTGTCGTCGGTCTTGATCTCGCGGGCGATGTTTTCACCGTCCTGGACGACAAACGTTACCTCAACGCAGGCGCCGACCGCGAACGGCCCGTCCGACCGCTCAAACTCGGTGCTCGCCGTGGCAGCGTACACCTCACCGCTTACCCTCCACGTGCCGAGCAGCTCCGGCGGAAAGCTCTCGATCACGCCGTGGACTTCCTGTTCCTCAACATGCCCACCGCGGCAGTCGTCGGCCAACTCCATCTCGCGGACCAGGTTCTGGCTGGCGACGGTGTCATATGTGACCTCGACACAGGCGCCAACAAAGGGAATCTCGTCGTTGAAATCCGTCGAGGCGTCCGTCTGGAAGGTCTTCTCCGCGCTCTCATTCCGGATGACCCACTCGCCGACCAGCCCGGCCGCAGGCATCGATTGGACGGTCCCTTTGAACTCGAACGCCGGGTCCTCATCGTCGCGCGGTGCCCGCGCCAGGACGAGCGCGGGAACAGTCAGGAGAGCCAGCAGACCGAAGACCATCAGGGCCCAGCGGATCGTTGTGTGTTTGCTCATCGGTTTCTCCTTGTCCGGTTCGATGCAGAGTGGTAATCGTTGCCGTGACGCCGCACTGCTATGAAACAGCCTGGAACCTCGCGACCACGCCGCTTTCGGTGCCACGGTCACTTCCTCACCCGGTAATGCTGCCCCCCCATCGCGTGGCGGAGCTTCTTCAAGCAGCGGGCGCGCGTCGGGCCGATGCTGCCTTCCGGCACACCCAATTCCGCCGCGATCGCCGCGTAGCTGGGGGCCGGTTGCGCGTAGTACAGGCGCTGCAGGAGAGTTCGGCAGGGCTCCCCAATCCGGGCGAGGGCATCCCAAACCGCCTGCCTGGCCTCCCACTGGGCGACGAGGTCTTCTGGCTGGCTACCGTTGGCCGGTTGATTCATCAGCAGTGGCATCGCATCCTCCGCTCCGGCAACATCCCGCCGCCGCAGAGTCTTCCAACACTCCCGGCGCGTCACTGTCATCAGCCACGCCGCCAGGCAAGACTCGTCTCGCAGGCGATCGAGTTTCTCCAGGAGAATCAGGCAGACTTCCTGAAAAACGTCGGCCGCCTGGCTCTCACTCAGCCCGTGGCGCAGCAGGATACTGTAAATCAACCGTTCGTAGCGCCCGACGAGCGCAACCCAGGCATTCTGATCACCCGCGATACAGGCTGCGATGAGCGTTCGATCGTCGGGGGCATTCATCCATATGTCTCCTTGGGGCGGAGCGATCTTGTGGGCCATGACCATCGTGAGAGGCTCTCCGAAGAGGCACCGGCATCTCGCAGCCTACTTCGCTTTCAAGAGCAGGAAGCCACTCGAAAAATACACTCAAATTCGAAGACGAGCCGCCCCGATCCGGGATACGGACGTCCCGGGGTTGCGGTCAGGCGAAGGTTTCGGCGAGGACGAGGATGGGGTGGCGGGAACCGGGAGCAATCTGGGGGGCGAAGGACGCCGGCGGCCTCATAGCGCCCCAACGGCTCGCGCCGCCACGGCGATGCCCAGGCCGGTGACAACCACCGCGCTGATCACCGGCAGCCACTGCGCCAGGGGCGCGAAGCGATCGAAGCGCCGGGCAAGCAAGCCCTTGCTGGTGACCAGCGCCACACCGATGGCGATCAGCACCGCCGCCAGCCCGGCGCTAAAGGCCAGGATCAGCAGCAGGCCGAGCAGGACCCGCTGAATCGCCACGGCGATGAGCAGGATCGCGATGGCGTCCGGGCAGGGCACCAGTCCGCCGCTGACACCCAGGCCCAGCAGCGAGCGCCAGGTGACCTCACCGGGGTCGGGGATGTGGTGGTGGTGATGGTCGTGCTCGTGCAGGTGGCCGTGATGCGTGATCCGTGAGCGGTGATCCGTGTGGTCGTGGGCATGGGGGGGATGGTCGGGATGGCTTCGCCCGGTGCGCAGGCGGCGCCACAGCAATTGCAGGCCGAGGACAACGATCAGCGCACCGCTGGCGAGCTCGAGCAGCGGTGTTAGCCGGCTGGGGACGATGGCCCGCGAGGCGAGCAGGGCCACCAGGCCGAGGAGCAGAACGCTGCCGGTGTGCGTCAGCGTCACCACCCCGCCGAGGAATGCCGCGTGTCCCACGGTGCCGCGCGAGCCGATCAGGTAGGCGGCGACGATGGTCTTGCCGTGGCCCGGCGTCAAGGCATGGAGCGCACCCAACACGAGGGCGACGAGCAGGGCGGCAGCGAAGAACTGCCCTGTGAGCGCCGGTGTGCGCAGCAGGCCGTCGAGGCGCTGGAGCCAGGCGCTGCGGCCCTGGCGGGCCTGGAGC
>DOUV01000178.1:0-7954 GCA_003520455.1 Chloroflexota bacterium
GGCCCCGTCGGACGGACCGGGCGATTCCGGTTCGGCCGGGCCGGGCGTGGCCGTCCAGACATTCGAGGGCAACAGCGTGGGCGTGCCGTACAGGAAGGCCCGCGCAGTGCCCTCCGCCGCCATCCGTTCCGCCGTGGCGACGTTCTCTGGCGTCGGTGTATTGGTGACGACCACCGGCGGGGTCGCCGTGACCACGTTCTCCGGCAAGGGCGTTGGCGTCCCAACGACCGTCGCCTCGTACGTTGCGGTGGCCGCCAGGGCTGCTGCCGCGATGACATCGGCCGGTGAAGGGGTCACCGTGATCACGAAGGGAGTCGGCGTAGGCGGCGCTTGATAGATCACGCGCAGGACCGGCCGGCCGGGGCGCCCGCCGCCGTACCCGGTGTCCCAGGTGAAGAGGTTGTCTCCGCCTTCGGTCGGGCCGTCGAGGCGCACCGACAGCCTCGCCGTCCCTAAGCGTTGTTCCAGTTCCGCTCGCTGACCCGGCGTGAAGGTGAAGACATTGACCCGGCCCGCCGCCAGCTCTTGTGGGCCCAGCTCGGGCGGGATGGTGTCGACCACGGTCGCATTGTGAATGAGGTCGTAGGTCGCCGACGACCAGTTCTCGTCCACCTCCGGACCCAGGAGACGGAGCGACCATCTCCCACCATTCTCCAGATTCTCGCCGCTCAAGCCGACAAGCTCCACCGCCGCCTGGTCAATCTTGGACCCCACCGGGATCGAGGCCAGGATGAACTGCATGGCCCCGTGGTAGGTTTGGCCCTGGAAGACGCCCGCGTGGAGATTGCGGTCGCCGAAATGGTTGACCCGGTCACCGCTCGAGACCCAGCCCACACTCTGGCTCGCCGGGGTGAGAACCACGATCCGTTGCCCCGGGCCAAGGGTCGCCGTTGGGGTCGGCGGCGTGGGGGACGCCGGAAGCGGGGTTGAGGTCGGGGAGACCCCGGTCGCTAATGCCGCCGGCAGCACCGTCGATGTTGCTGTCGGTGAGGGCGACGGTGTCTGGAGGAGAAGCACGGCGCCAGCCGGTGAGGAACCGGCGGCGAGCGGCCCCTTGAGGAACATGTAGATGCCCCCGGCGAGAATGAGAGCGGTAAGGGCGATCGAAAGCACGACCCCCGGGTTACCGCCCAGGAGCCCTTTGTGCCACGGCTCACGCCGGAGGGGCGGCACGCGCCTCGCTTCCCCGGCATCGGCGAGCGGCTCAAGATCCGCGGCAAGCCCTGACGCGGGACGCTCGCCGGCCGGGGAATGCGCCTCCGCCGGCGGTGTCACGAAACGAGGACAGCTCTCGAATGCCGGCGTCAGGCAGAACGCCGCCTGGTGGTCCGCGGCAATCTCCTCGCGCCCACCCCCTGCGTGGCAGCGATGATCCTCGGTTGGCTCCAGGAAGATGGAACTTGGCTCGCGCCGCAAACCAAGATAGGGACAGTAGCCTCGTGGCACTGCCTTCTTGCTTGCCGCTTCTGCTGCGCTCTTGTCTATCGATCCACTCATCGGACATCATCCTCGCTCGTCGTCGGATGGTCGGTGGTACTACTTTTGAGCTGTCCGGTACCCTGCCCATTGACGGCGAAACGGTGGCTCACAGCGCCGGCCCTCAGGCGGCGCCCGCGGCGCTCGCCGGTACTTTCGTGGGAGTAGTAATAGCGCTGATAGTAGTAGCCCCGGGCGCGGTGAGAGGTGGAGTTGTTGAGAACGACACCTAGAATCTTCAGACCGACCTGATCCAGCGTCTCCTTGCCCCGCCGGACAACCCCGCTACGAGTCCGCCCGGCGTTCACCACGTAGACGATCCCGCTCGAGAGGGTTCCGAGAATCGTGGCGTCCGTCACGACCAGCGCAGGCGGGCTGTCGAAGATAATGACGTCCGCCAGCTCTTTCATCTCGTTGCCGCGCTGCTTCATCCGCTCGGAGGACAGCAACTCGGCCGGGTTGGGCGGGACCGGCCCGCTCGGAATGATCTTCAAGCCCGCCACGGGTGTTTCCATCAGGACTGTCTCGAGCGCGAGGGCCTCATCGACGAGGAGATTGGTCAGGCCCAGCCGGTTGGGTATGCCGAAGAACCTGTGGACGGACGGACGGCGCAAATCGCCGTCCACCAGGATCACTCGCTTCCCGGCCATGGCCATAATCACCGCCAGGTTCGCTGCGATCGTCGTCTTCCCCTCGCCAAGAGCAGCGCTGGTGATCAGCAAGGTGGTCGAACGATTGCTCAGGCCGGTGAACTGGATGTTGGTACGCAAGACCCGGTACTCTTCTGTGATGGGATCGCGAGGCGAGTGGACGGTCACCAGATGGTCCGATGGCTGCTGAATCTTAGGAATGCGGGTGGTTGCTCCGAGAGTGGGCAGCTTGAGGATTCGATCGACGTCCTCGTCGCTCTTCAGAGTGTCGTCCAGGTACTCCAACAAGAGGGCCGCCATTGCCGCCAGGACGAAAGCGATGGCGGTCGCCAGGGAAACATTCCGCTGAATATTGGGACTGATAGGAGTGGTCGGGACGACGGCGGGCTCGACGACGCTGAGGTAGTTGGTGCGGCTCCCTTTGGAGAAATCCAGCAGGCTGGCGTAGGTGGCCTGCCACGTGGTAATCGTCTGCTGGAGCGCCCCAATCTGGCCCTGGATGTCCTGAATGGCCCTGGCGCTTGACTCCAGCGCGAGTTGCTTCTCGAGCTCATCAACCTGCTTCTGCGCGTCTTCGATCCTCGTCTGCAGTGTGAGGAGTTGCTGGTTGACGAACTGGCGATACTGTTCCTGCTCCTTTTCGGGCGTGGTGGGGCTGTGCAGGATGAGCTGGTGAGCGATCTCATCCGCGAGCAGCCTGGCCCGTTGCGGATCGCCATCCACAACGTTGATTTGAATCAACTGCGAGCCCGGGGCCGACGCGGCGCTGACCCGCCCCGCTAAGGCTTGCCAGGGTATCTGCAAGCCCAGAGCGTCAATGGTGGTCTGTAAGATCATCTGCCGTCGCAGCAGGCGAGCATAGCTCTGAGCGAGTTGCTGGCTGATTCGCAGGTCTTGATCCGTCGGGTTGGGGTTCTGGATAAACTGGCCGACCATGAGGGTCGTGGAGGTTTGGTAGATGGGTTGCATCCGTAAGCTGGCCCAGTAACTCGACACGGCGGCGATCAGCATCGCCACGATGATGAGCCAGAGCCACTTCCACAGCACCGATGCGTACTCTTTGAGTTCCATAGTGTTCCTTCAGTAAGCCCCCCGCCCTTTGATGACTGCCGGTAGGGTCTCGATGAACAGGATCTGCAAATCCCGCCAGATCGTGTAGTTTCGGATGTAATACATATCCAGCCGTACTCGTTCTTCATACGATAAATCAGAGCGCCCCGAGACCTGCCAGAGGCCCGTGATGCCCGGTTTGACCGTCAGAAGGTTGGTCCGGAGGCGCCCGTAGTTCGCCGCCTCGTCCGGAGAGATCATCCGCGGTCCCACCAGGCTCATCTGACCGAGCAGGATGTTGAAGAGTTGTGGCAATTCGTCGAGACTGTACTTTCGTAGCCGCCTCCCGACGCGTGTGACCCGAGGATCATCCTTGAGTTTGTGTTTGGCGCGGAGTTCGGCGAGCAAATCGGGGTGCTGCGCCAGGATCTCATTGCCATTAACGAACATTGTGCGAAACTTGAAGGCGTCGAACTCTTTGCCCTTCACGCCCAGGACGCGCCGGCGGTAGAGAACTGGCCCGGG
Organism: Chloroflexota bacterium; assembly: GCA_003520455.1. The sequence continues at coordinate 3,702 of DOUV01000178.1, forward strand.
GGAATCAAGTTTGAGGAGCACGGCAATCATGACGAACACCGGGAACAACAGCCCAACGGCCAGCAGTGTCAGCCCGTAGTCGAGAGCCGCCTTCAACGCGGCCTCAACCGGGTCCAGGCGCAGCTTGTTCAGGCTGATCAAAGGAACGAATCCGATTGTCTTGACCTGGACCCGGGTGGTGATCACCTCGAACAGACCCGACGAAAGACGCAGTTCGACGTCTGGCAGGCCGTTCACTCGCTCGAACAGATTGAAGAGTTCCTCACGATCGAGGGCCGTGGTCGCAACCACGAGCTCCTCGATGCCGTGGCGCTGAATCACCCCTTCGATGTCGGCCAGCGAGCCCAAGATTGGCACCCCTGATTTTCCAGTTCCCGCCGCCGACCGGATGCCGTCCACCAGGCCAAGAATATTCAGTCCAGAGTACCTTCCATCTTTCAGTTGCTCCGCCAGCGCCAGTGCCTCCTCGTTGGCGCCGACGATGGCCGTGGGCGCTACGAAGTAGCCTTGACGTCTCAGAGCGTACACCGTACGGCGCAACCCGAACCGTGCGCCGCCGATCAGAAAGGCGGACAGGAGCCAGCTTCCAACGAGCCAACCCCGTGCGATGGTGAGCTCGGGCAGAGCGAAGCTGGCACCAACGACGAGCATCGCCCCAACGGTGCAGGCGTTGAACGCCCGGGCGTATTCCTCCGTGCCCCCCAAGAGATACTGAAAGTCATACAAGCCGAACAGGGTGAACAACAGGAGCCAGGCCGGCATCAGTACGGCCACCACTCGGGTGTAGAACTCAGGCGAAGGGTTGACGGTCGGGGCTATCGTGATCTGGAGGTCGAAGCGCAAGAAGTAGGCCAGGGCAAAGGCCAGCGAGAGCATAAGGGTATCACTGACCAGGAGGATGAGGCGTAATGCCCGCCGCCGAGCCTGAGACGTCAAGGCAGGCCCGGCCATGGAACGGGTGGCTGGCGGTGTCAGAGGGATGAGTTCATCGGGTAAAATGCGCATTGTTCCTGTTCCGAAGTTCTATTCGACGGCAAGGAGGAGAATCAAAGTGCGCCGGGGACCGGGCGGGGCGACGGGGCCGGAAGATGCTGGTGCGGGTCTGAGTGGTTGCCCTACGCAGGAGTCTGAGATGATGAATCTGGCCACAGCCTCCTGCCACGGCTATCGTACACCTTGTTCAGTCCCCTGACATCGTTGATGAAGGGAGTCTTCAATGGGCGATTGCGACCAGATTTTTGGGAGGCGGCATAGGCCTAGACGGCCACACGCAGGACACAAATGTGCCATGCGACTGGGCGCCTGCACCCATACGTTCCGGCGAGTGATAGCTTGCTTGCAGACCCTCTACGCGCCCGTACAGAGTAGAAGCTACGGACGGGGTGAAACCACAACCGCTGTCACTCTCAGGGTGACAGCGGGAAGTGCACTGGGAAGATCACTGATCGGGGTAAAGTATCTCGCGCAATCGATATTGGCGCCTCGTCCCTCCCGCTCTCAGGGATATGGCTCTCCCGTGGGAGTCGGCGTGGGAGTCGGCGTGGGCGTGGCGATCGCGAACTCTTTTTCCTGTAAAACGACGGGGAGATAGAGGCGCTTCTGTGCAGACACCGGTCCTGAAAGCTGGCGGATGACCACGTTATCAAAGGTGCGGCCGGAGAAGCGCGCTTCGTTCAGGGCATCGGTAAGGAATCGGACCGTGTCGAGAGCGACCAGGTTATCGAAGGGTAGCTGTGTTTGTACGACTGAGCCATTGACAGCGATGTCAAAGCGATGCGTATCCAGGTTGGCAACGACGGAGAGTCGCGCTGGGCCACTGAGAGGTGAGACAGCAGCAAGCTTCCCGTCCTTGAGCACCCCGAGCGTTTCGTGCGAGCCGTCAATTGCAGTCCAGATGAGATTAACGCCTATCCCGGAATTCTGCTCGGAGTCGCCCATCGATGCACTATCGCCTAACTGCATGAAGACGCTATACCTTCCTTCAGACCGCGTTCTCTTCCAGTTGAAGTCAAACTCCCAGACCAGGGTGCCAGCCGAGACTCTCGCAAAGGAATGCCTCACGAGTGGTCGGTTGACCGCGTCAGAGGCGTTGAGAACCTCAAGTTTCTTGTTGCGAATTCCGACCTCTGCTCCGCTGCTCTCGACTTCTACCCAACCATTCCCGACGATGGTGCTATCTGAACGGTCGAAAGAGTCCTCCAGGAGGGCCCGCGCTGGCTCCGGCGTTGGCGTAGCGCTTCCGGCAGGTTGAGTCGGGCTCGCGGTCGCCGGGGCCGTCGAGGCCGGTGTCGGCGTCGCACTCCCGGCCAGGGGAGTAGGGGTCGCAGTGGAGGTTGTCGTTGGCAACACCGTTGAGGTCGGTGTGGGCGGCTGTTGCCCGGCAAGTGTGAGATGCAGTACCCAGTCATCGCGATCGGGTGCAGTGAACGCGAGAACCTGGCCGCCTTGAACCGGGCCAATATCCCACCTGGAACCATCTCGCGGGTTGAACCACTCGGCCGCAAACGCATGGGGCGCCGCAGAGAGATCGATATTCACGCTCCCTCCCGATGGGAGGTAGACAACGTACACCTCTCCCGATTTCGCAAAGGCGTAGCCCTGGCTCCCCGACAGAAGGCTATTCATTGGGCGCATCTGCCAGAAGGGCAAATGCTCCATAAACGTACGCGCACGGGTCATATCGTCAAAATGATCGGCAAAGTCCTGATACCGCGACAACGGCGCGGTATGCAGCTCGAAACTTGCGCCTCCTAAATAGACTGACCAGATGATGTGTCTCGCAAGGTCTCTGCTACTGGCACTGAGCTTGCCTGTCTCGTCGAAGGAGATAGGGATTGTTCTTCCTGAGTTCTCAACCTTTTGGAACCAGGAAACCGCCGCTGTATTTTGAGGGCCACTCAGGGTCTGAAAGCTGGTGAGATCGAAGCGACTGTCGCCGACGAACGGCAGCCAATTCTCGAGGCCCACGAGGTTGTGGACGGTAACCGGGTGATCATACGGATCAATAGCGTGGATCATCTGGGCAAAGCTTTTCACCTGATCCGGGGTATACCTGCCGCCGTACTCTTCGGAAATATTCCAGTAGAGACCGTTGTCATGGCCAAAACGGGCCAGCATCTCCCGGTAGTACATCTCGCGGTTGAACCCGGTCCAGGCATGATCATCTTCGAGGACGAGATGGAGCACGATGCCTTTCGATTGCAGATAGGAGAACAACTCTTCCCACCCCGCGAGTTTGGCAACATCAAAATGCTCGTGGTTGGCCCTCGCTTCCGCCGCGGTCGAGCCTACCCACGGCCAGACGTCTTCTCGGTCGCCGTCGATATTGTGCAGCATAATATAGAGCGAATTCACCCCTTTGCTGGCCAGGTAATCAATCGCCGCCTCTTTCGTGCCAAATCCGACGGTGTTACCCGGGGCGAGAAAGTCCTCCGGATCATCCTGACCGCCTTTGAGCCAGTAGGAGCCATCCGCAAACTTGAGGTAGTGGCCGCCGGCGTATTCGAGACGACCGGCACACGAAAAATCCGGAAGAGTGCCGGGAGTAGCGCTTTGGCAGCCTGTCGGTGCCGTGACCGCAAAACTCCCTGTATGGCGGTCAAGAAGCGGGTCGGGGCTTGAAGATTCGAAACGCCAGGTCCCAACCGCATTTGGAGAGAAGCGTACCTTCCACACGTTGCCGTCGAGCCCTCCGGCTCCGTCACCATCATAAAAAGCAGGCACGACGAACGTCTGACCGCCAGGGCTCTGAAAGGTGACGTCGACGATAATCTTAAAAGGATTGGCGCTCGTGCTCATCCCAAAGGAATCCGGCCCGGTGAGATCGATTTCGACTTTGCTCCACTTCGCGAAGCTGCCGAGAGCCCCCTGATTTTTCTGAGAAGTGAGCGCGGGGCCGAGAGTGACCCCGGTGACGCCCGAGGTGGAACCTGACGGCGGTACTGAATGAGGAAGTGAGTCTACGGACAGCCATTTGAGGAGCGGGATGGATAGGACGACCAGTACGAAAGCGCACATCGTGGAGAGCAGCTCTTTGTTGAAGCGTGCATCACTTCCCTCTCCGCCGAGAAGACCACCGATTCGGAATCCTACCATCTTTGCTCGACCCCCACTGGCGGCGTCCGGTGCTTGAAGGAATCGCCTTGTCAGGATTGACATGAACGGAATTCCAGGAAACAGAGCCTTGAATGCAGAGACCATGACGCACCGGGCGCTCACTGGTTGCGCCTGACCGGGTCGATCGGCAAAGCGCG